>WRJS01000001.1 GCA_009778475.1 Kiritimatiellota bacterium
TTCTGTTATATTCACCATCTCAACCCAACTGGCAACGGGTCGTTTAATCGTTTGGGAGATTGAGAAATGTTGAGAAGGCAGAGACTGGGTGCTGGGATGGGTGTTTTTGTTTCCGTTGCCGCGAGCGTGCAGGGCGCAACGGAGACGGATGCGGCAAGGGGCGAGGCCGAGGTGGCGGAGTTGGCGCCGGTCGTGGTGGTGGCGTCGCCGATCGTCCAGTATGAGCATACGGAGAAAGACGGCGCGAACAGCGCGGTAATCAGCCGCGAGCAGATTGAACGCCTGAGCGCTCGGGATCTGCCGACCGCGCTGCGGCAGGTGCCGGGGGTCTCGATCTCGCGCTACGGGCCGATCGGCGCGTATGGCGGCGGGCAGGGCGGCTCGGTGTACGTCCGAGGAGGCGGCACGGCGCGGCCGGGCGGCGAGGTGCGTATCTATACGGACGGCGTGCCGCGCGAGTCGGGCGTCTGGGGGCACCCGCTGATGGACATCGTGCCGATTGATTTCGCGGAGCGCGTCACCGTCGCCAAGAACCCACAGCCACAGCGTTACGCAGGGACGTTCGGCGCGGTGGATGTCACGACGCGCCGCCGCCTGACCGAAGGCCACGAGGGCGACCTGAGCATCGCCTACGGGCGCTTCAACACACAAATTGCCTCCGCCTCCGCAGGCGGAAAGGAATCGATTTTCGATTACTACGCGGGCGCGTCCTACAAGCACTCCGACGGTGCGCGCGACCACGGCGCGGCCGACCTGTACAGCGGGTTCGCGCGGCTGGGCGCGGACATCACCGAGAGCGACCACCTCTCCTACATCTTTCATTACACCGACAGTTGGGTGCGCGACCCCGGCCCGAGGGGCGGCCCCACGCCGTTGCGCGACCGCTTCAACGTCGAGACCATGACGCACACCGTCCGCTTGGACAGTGAACACGAACACGTCCGCGGGTATGCCCTCGGCTATTACGAGGCGGGCAAAATCCGCTGGCACAAGGATCACCTGACCGACGGCGTCTTCGCCTCGCCCCCCGGCTACTCGAACACCGACTGGGACAACATCGGCGCGCGCGCCGCCTACGACTTCCTGATTGAGCGCCTCACGCTGACCGCCGCGCTGGACGCATGGTCCGAAGGCGGCGAGACGTGGAACATCAACGAGACCACCGGCGCGCGCGTGTGGGGCTACGACGGGCGTTTCCTCACCATCGCCCCCTACCTCGGCGCGCGGTATGACTTCGACGTGGGGCAGGACTGGACGCTCACGCCCTCCGTCGGCGCACGCTACTATTTCAACAGCGCATTCGACGACGAACTCGCGCCGTGCGCCGCGCTGACGCTCGGCACCGAAGACCTCAACTTTTTCGTCTCGCACGCGCGGGGCGTGCACTACCCCGGCGTCTATGTCCGAGGCGTGTCGCCCATGACATGGAAAACGCTCAACGCCGAGACGCTGGACACGAGCGAGGCGGGCGTCCACGTGGATATGGACGAGTTCGCCTCCGTGCACGCATCCGTGTTCCACACGGAGGTGCGCGACCGCATGGACGCAACCTCCTCCGGCTGGCTCAACACGGGCCGTATGCGGGCCAACGGCGCGGAGGCATCGCTCCACGTTTACCCGCATCAAGACGTCACGCTCTTCGCGGGTGCCACCTATATGCGCCCCGACACGCGCCCCGCCTCGCGGATGCCGGAGGCGACGGTCACCGCTGGGGCCTCGTGGCAGGTCGTGGAACACGTCCGCTGGGACGTGGACTCCCAGTACGTCACCTCCCAGTACGGCTACAGCATGAGGGAGGCCAACCCCGCCCTGCAAAAGATCGACGACTACGTCATCTTCAACACCCGCCTCTCGCTCGACCTGCGCGCCTTCTCCAAACTGGGCGGCGAACTCTACGTCGCGCTGGAGAACTTCACCGACCAGCGCTACGAATACTTCCCCGGCTACCCCATGCCCGGCATCGTGTGGTACACGGGCATGAAACTGACGTTTTAGGAATGACCATGGAAAGGACTGGATGATGAGCATAAGGTCAAATTTCCCAAAACCTGCAAATTGGCAGGATTTCCAAGTCTTTGTAACAGCCGTGTTGAATGGGATTTTGTTTGACGGGCCTCCTCTCGTTATCTAATATTATATGCTTTATTTCAATTGGATCGTGTCTTCATGTTGATGTGTTTGCTATGAATAAGACTGACATACTTGCATATTTCAGCCGCTTGGACAAGCGGCTCGACACTCCGTCTGTCCTGCATATTTACGGAAGTGCGGCGGTAATCCTGCTCGGAGCCGATGACCGGACAAGTCTGGACATCGATGTCGCCGGCCCGTATTCGACGGTCAACGATGCACAGTTCGCGGAAGCCTCCGCCGCCGCAGGGTTGCCGGTCAACCCCGCCCCGGATGTTGCGTCAAACCATCTGGAATGGGTCGGGGCTTTGCGCCTCTGCCTCCCGCCACCCCCGCCCGAGGCGGAGTCGCTGGTTCTTTGGCGGGGCGCAAACCTCCTCGTCAAGACGGGCAAGGTCGAAGACCTGGTTGCCAGCAAGCTTATCCGTTACGACGAGACCGACCAAGCCGATATCCAGTTTCTCGCCAAGACCTCACGCTTCACATTCGAGTCTGTTGCCGCATCCGTGAAGGCTCTGCCGCGACCGTTTGACACCGACATTCTTGTGCTGGAGAACCTTGCGAACCTCAAAGCTGACCTTGCCGCATGGGAGGGGCGAACGTGAACCCGCGTGAACGCATCCAATTCGCGTATGAGCTGGCTTTTTTTCCGCCGCGCCTGAACGGCCTCTGGAACCGTATCCGCGACGGCGACACGGTTTCGGAGGATGAGGCCAAGGCATTGGACGAGGCGGCGCTCCTTCATCTCGCCTTGCCAGAGGATTGCCACTCACAACGCGCGCTCGAACGCCTTGCCATGTTCCAAGCCAAGTCCCGTGCATTCGGGATGCCGATGTTTATACGCAGCGTGCGGAAACGCCTCAACCGCCCAGCGTTGCCGGACACCGCCGTTCCCGCCCGCCTCGTCCGTGACATCGCCCTGCCACCACTTGCAAGGCGTTAAGATGGAGATGACGCAAGTGATAATTACGCGCTTTGATTTTCGAGGAGCAAACGGATGAGACCACGCGATTTAGCAACCTGCGGATTATTCGGTGCGGCGGCGCTGCTGCTGCCCGTGCTGTTCCACTTGTTCCAGATCGGGCGCGTTTTCATGCCGATGTACCTGCCGCTGGTCGCGCTGGCGTTTTTCGCACACCCCGCCGCCGCCGCGCTCACGGCATTTTTGGTGCCGCTGCTTTCGGGGTTCGTGACGGGCATGCCGCCGTTCATGCCGCCCATTGCGTTCGTCATGTCCATTGAACTCGCGCTGATGGCCGCACTGATCGGGGCGCTCGGGGTCGTGTTCCCGCGACTGCCCGCATGGGTTAAGCTCGCCGTAGCATTGGCCGTCGGGCGCGTCGTGAACGCCGCGCTCCTCTACGCCGCCGCGCGTGTGTTCAACCTGCCCGCGACGTTCGTCGCCGCCATCTCGCTGCTCAGCGGATGGCCGGGACTCATTCTGATGATGCTGGTCATTCCCGCGCTCGTGCGCATAACAGGACGGAGAGAAACATGACACCGAACCCGCGACAACCTTTCTTCGACGCCATCGCAACCGCTTGGGACGGCTGGCAGGATATGCCCGGCCAGACCGCCAAACTCGGCGCGGCCTTCCGCCATTTCGGGATACAACCATCGGAGACTGTTCTGGATATCGGCTGCGGCACGGGTAATCTCGTGCAAGCCCTCCTCCCCGTCCTCGGGGCGGAAGGCGCAATCGTCGCGCTGGACATCTCTCCCGTCATGCTGGCGCAGGCGCGGCTGAAAATTGCCGACCCGCGTGTGACGTGGCACGAGGCCGCCGCCGACCGTATCCCGATGCCCGACGCATCCTGCGACCGCATCATCTGCTTCGCGTCATGGCCGCACTTTGAAAACCCAAGCGACGTGCTAAACGAGTTCCGCCGCGTCCTGCGCGACGGCGGACACGTCCACATCCTGCACCTGATTTCCAAAGAGGAGGTCAACCGCATCCACGCCTCCGCGCATCCCTCCGTCCGCGCCGATCACCTTGCGCCCGCCAGCGAGGTCGCGCCCCTCTTCACACGCGCCGGGTTCACCGTGCTGGAGACGGTGGACGACGACGACCGCTATCTGTTGACAGCCACCAAATTGGAGGGCGAACGTCCCCGTGAGCCGTAACACATCCAACCGGCTCGCGAGGACGCTCGCCCTCCATCTTGCAGGAGGATTATAGGATGGGAGTGAACCCGTTCATCGAAGCGTTCGGCGGTGCTAATGGTGGTGGCGCGGTGCAGTCGCTCACGCCGCAGACGCGCCTGATTTGCGGGGCGGTGGTTTTCGCAACCTGTTCCGTCGCGCCGCTCACGGGCTGGTGCGGCGGGGTGTTGTTCCTCGGCACGGCATTGGCGTGGGGCGTGTGTTGCGGGCTGCCGCGCAAACGCCTCGGCGCGACGCTGACATTCGCGCTCATTCTTTTCCTCCCCCTGCTGCTGCTCGCGCTGCCCGCCCGCTGGGCGGCTGGCGAGGCCGTCCCGTGGCGCGATGCACTGCGCCCGCCGTTGACGCTTTGCGCGCGCGGCATTGTTGGCATCATCGTCACGGCGGCGACGCTCTCGACGTTCTGCCTGACGACGTTTGCGCATGGCGTGGCCGCCCTGCCGCTCCCCCGCATTGTCGCGAGTCTGATCGTGCAGTTCGCGCACCAGACGTTTCTGCTGGCGAGCGAGTCGCGGCGCATGGTCAACGCCCTGCGGATGCGCGGTGTGCCGTCATCAGGGGTCGCCGTCCAGATGCGCGTCCTGACCGCGCTCCCCGTGTGCTGGCTGACGCGCATCGCCACCCGCGCCGGGCGTGTCGGCGACGCAATGGAGTTGCGCGGGTTCGACGGCTTGCCGTGCGGCACGTCACACGCCCGCCCCTCCTTGCGTGACAGCCTCGCCCTGACCCTGACCCTACTGGCGTTCGGCGGCGCGATTGCGCTACGATGGAAAGGGGCGGCATGAGCGATGCACTGGCACTGCGCGATGTGAGCGTCCGTTACCATGCGGACACGCCCGATGTGTTGCGTAACGTGACCTTCACTCTGCGCCCCGGCGAACGTTGTGCCCTGCTCGGGCTCAACGGTTCGGGCAAGACCACACTGCTCTCCGCCATCGCGGGACTACTCCCGTTCTCCGGCGAAATCGCTGTGTGCGGCACAACCCTCACACGCGCCACCGAACGCGCCGTCCGCGACAACCTCGGGTTCCTCCTCACTTCGGCGGATGACCAACTCCTGTTCCCGCAAGTGTTGGACGACGTGGCGTTCACGCTCGAGCGCCGTGGCATACCGTGCGACGAAGCCCGCCGCCGCGCCGCCGCGACACTGGAGGAGCTGGGCATCGGTGCGCTCGCGCCGTGCTCGCACTGCCGCCTCTCGCACGGCCAGCGCCAGCGCGTGGCGTTGGCGGGGATGCTGGTCGCGACGCCGCCGCTCCTGCTGATGGATGAGCCGACCGCCCTGCTCGACCCCGTCGGGCGCGACGGCCTCGCGCGGATGCTAGCGCGTCAACAGGCCGCCATGCTCATCGCCACCCACGACGCAGATTTCGCCCGCAACGTTGCCCAGCGTTTCCTTGTCCTTGAGGCTGGTCAAATCACCTGCGACACCACCGACCCCTCCTGCGTCGCCGCCACGTTCACCCGCTGGCGCGAGGCCCGCCAGGCATCATTAACGGATTCCCATTTGGCCTCGGGAACGGTTCCCGAGGCGACACACAAACCGAAAGAGAAAGGCACCAAGCCATGAGGTCACTCACGAAACTGAACATCCAGTACGCGCACCGCTTCCTGAACTACGAGGGCGAGGCGCAATACCTGCACGGGCATTCGGGCGCGCTGACCATCGAGGTCGAGGGCGACGTGGATGCGCGGACGGGCTTCGTCTATCCGTGCAACAGCATCAAGCGCATCGCGTGGGACTACCTGAAGAACTTCGACCACGGGCTCATCCTGCAACAGGAAGATCCGCTCCTGCCGGGCGTCCTCGAAGCCTACGAGAAGCAGGGCATCCGCAACGGCGCACCCACCAACACGATGGTCGGGCAGCCGTTCGACACCGATTTGGCGAAGGCCTACCCCGAGTGCAGGCTCGTGGTCGTCAAGAAAGTCGCGACGTGCGAGAACCTGATCGAGGTGTTCTACGCGCTGCTCAAGGACAAGCTCAACATCAAGAAGATGACCTTCGCCTCGGGCGACAACTGCGCCTCCATCGAGTTTTGATGCGTGTACGAAAACAGAGGGTTATTTTTGCGCAGAGACGTAAAGGCGCAGCGTTTTGACATGACCGATTCAAAAACTCTGCATCTCTGCGACTCTGCGCGAGACAACGAAAAACGGATGACTTTTAACCACAATGGACACAATGGTTTTCACAATAGGCACAATGGAGATGTCTTGAAAAGAGTGTCCATTGAGGTTTTAAAAAACAACCTGTTTTTTCCTGACACGGGATTGGCGTTCAGCGTGACGTCACGTTAAGAAGGTATCATTGCTATGCAGAAGTTTGTCGAGCGGGTTATCGCATGGGCGTTGCACAACCATCTGGTGGTGCTGTTCCTGACGGGGCTGATGGCGGCGATCGGGGCGGTGTGCCTGCGCAGCACGCCGATCGAGGCGTACCCGGACGTGACGAACACGCGCGCGGTCGTCATCGCGCAGTGGCCGGGGCGGAGCGCGGAGGAGGTGGAGAAGTTCGTGACGCTGCCCGTCATGCAGAAGCTGAACACGATCCCGCGCAAGACGGATGTGCGCTCGACGTCGCTGTTCGGGCTGTCGGTCGTGACGGTGCTGTTCGAGGACGGCGTGGACGATTTCTACGCGCAGCAGTATGCCTCCAACCGGATGCAGGACATCGACCTGCCGGATGGCGCGTCGGTCGAGATCGAGCCGCCGTCCGGGGCGACGGGCGAGATTTTCCGCTACTACCTGAAGAGCGACCTGCCCGTGCGCGAGGTGGCGGCCATCGACGAATGGGTCGTCCAGCGCGAGCTGCTGTCCGTGCCGGGGGTGGCGACCATCTCGTCGTTCGGCGGCGAGGCGAAAATCTTCGAGGTCAAGGCGAACCCCATCGAGATGCGCAACTACGGCATCACGCCGCTGCAACTGTTCAAGGCGCTGGAGGACAGCAACATCAACGTGGGCGGCGACGTCATCAAGCGGGGGAGCCAGGCGTATGTCGTGCGCGGCATCGGGCTGCTGGAGAGCGTGGAGGACATCGAGAACCTGCTCGTGGACGTGAAGGGGAGTTCGCCGATCCGCGTCAAGCAGATCGCCACCGTGGGCATCTCCTCGTACCCGCGCCTGGGGCAGGTCGGGCTCAATGACGACGACGACATCGTGCAGGGCATCGTCATCATGCTGCGCGGGCAGGACCCCACGGAAGTCATCAAAAACGTCAGGGCGAAAATCGGCGAGCTGAACGAGAACATCCTGCCGGACACGGTGCAGGTGGTCCCCTTCATGGACCGCACCAAACTGGTCAACACGACGATCAGGACCGTGGCGACGAACATGGTGCTGGGGCTCTGCCTCGTCGCGCTGGTGGTGCTGCTGTTCCTCGCCAACATCCGCGCGGCGCTCATCGTGGCATCGGTGATGCCGCTCTCGTTCCTCTTCGCCATGATCATGCTCCGCATCCAGGGGCTTCCCGCGAACCTGATCTCGCTAGGCGCGGTGGACTTCGGGCTGATGCTGCAAGGGCCGCTGGTGCTGGTGGAGATCGTGTTCGTCAACGCCTTGGCGAAATCGAAGCAGCTGGGCGAAGGGTACCGCCGGCTAGCGAAGAGCGGGCTGATCAAGCGGAGCATGGCGCCCATCGCATACGGCATCTTCTCCGGGCTGGTCATCCTGATGCTCGCGCTGGCGCCCATCTTCTCGTTCCAGAAGGTGGAGGGCAAGATGTTCGCGCCCTTCGCCTACACCCTGGGGTACGCGCTGCTCGGCTCGCTGCTGCTGTCGCTGACCTACGTCCCGGTCATGTGCAAGGTCCTGCTGACCAAACCCATCCGCGAGCACAAGAACCCCCTCAACCATTTCCTGCCGTGGCTGATGTTCAGCCTTTACAGGCTGGCCACGCGCTTCCGCAAGACGACGCTCCTGCTGTTCGCCCTCCTGCTGGCGGGGTGCGCGGCGCGCTTCATGTTCTGGGGCACGGAGTTCATCCCCAAGATCAACGAAGGCGCGATCTACATCCGCGCTACGCTCCCCAACAGCGTCAACCTCGACGAGTCCGTCCGCCTGACGCAGGAGATGAAGCACCGCCTGCGCCAGTTCGACGAGGTGGAATACATCCTCACCCAGACCGGCCGCCCCAACGACGGCACGGACGCCACCGGCTTCTTCAACATCGAGTTTCACGTCGAGCTCAAGCCCGGGAAAGAATGGGCGCGCAAGGTTTCCAAGGACGCGCTCATCCGCGAGATGGAGGACGCGCTGGACATCTACCCCGGCATCGTCTTCGGCTTCAGCCAGCCCATCCAGGACAACGTCGAGGAATACGTCGCCGGCGTGAAGAGCGCCCTCGTCATCAAGGTTTTCGGAAGCGACCTGCGCCAGCTCGAAACGCTCGCCGACCAGACGGCCGACGCCATCAAGCAGGTCCGCGGCGTGGAGGACGTCAACGTGTTCAGGAGCACGGGGCTGCCCGAGATCCAGATCCTCCCGCAGGAAAACCTGATGGCCAAATACGCCGTCTCCATGGCCGACGCGCAATCGGTCATCGAGATGGCCATCGGCGGCAAGGCCGCCACCACCTTCTACGAGGACGAGCGGACGTTCGACGTGGTCGTGCGCTTCGCCCCCGAGTTCCGCGACAGCGCCGAGAAGATCGGCGACATCCTCATCCCCACCATGGACGACAAGCAGGTCCCGCTCAAGGAGATCGCGCTGATCCGCTCCCAGACGGGCGCCGCCTTCATCTACCGCGAAGGCAACAGCCGCTACGTCGGCATCGGCTTCAGCATCCGCGGGCGCGACCTCGGCACGACCATCGCCGACGCCCAGCAGAAAGTCAGCGGAGCCGTCACGCTCCCCAAAGGCACAAGGATGGCATGGGCCGGCGAGTTCGAGAGCCAGCAGCGCGCCATCAAGCGCCTGACGGTCATCGTCCCCTCCGCGCTGCTGCTGAGCCTCTTCGTGCTGTACATCACCTTCGGCACGATCCGCGACTCCCTCGTCGTGGCCAGCTCCATGCCCTACGCCTTCATCGGCGGGCTGCTCTCCATCATGATCTCCGGGCTGATGTTCGGCATCTCCGTCGGCGTCGGGTTCATCATCATGTTCGGCATCGTGTCCATCGACAACATCGTGCTCGTCACGGGCGTCAAGCGGATGCTGCGCCAGTCGCGCGACATCGAGAAGGCCCTCGACGAAGGCGTGCGCCAGCGCCTGCGCCCCGTGCTGATGACCTCGCTCATCAGCGCCGTCGGGCTCCTGCCCGCCGCCCTCTCCACGGGCATCGGCTCCGAGGTCCAGCGCCCCCTCGCCACCGTCATCGTCGGCGGGCAGGTCTTCTGCATGATCCTCTCCTTCACCGTCCTGCCCCAGGTCTTCTACTTCGCCTACCGCCGCCACCGCCACGCCCAGAAGTAGCGGCGGCAAGATGCCGCCGCCGCCATGCGCAACAACATCACGTCCAACCACGCTATTGCAATTCCCGTTCCCCAAAAAACGCCCTTAAACCCATTGACGCGGGGAAACCGTTGTGCTATCTTGTGGGCATGAACATTCGTGAAGAGATTCAGGCGCTCAAACGCCAGCGGAACGCGGTGATCCTGGCGCATAACTACCAGCCGGGCGAGGTGCAGGACATCGCGGACTTTACCGGCGATTCGCTGGAGCTCGCCCGCAAGGCGGCGGCGGTCAACGAGGATGTCGTCGTGTTCTGCGGCGTGCATTTCATGGCTGAGACCGCCGCCATCCTGAACCCCGGCAAGACCGTGCTGCTCCCCACGCCCGACGCGGGCTGCCCTATGGCGGACATGATTACGGGCGACCAGCTGCGCGAGCTCAAGGCCAAGCACCCCGGCGCGAAAGTCCTGTGCTACGTCAACAGCACCGCCGAGGTCAAGGCGCAGAGCGATTGCTGCGTCACCTCCTCCAACGCGCTCGACGTGGCACGCTCGTATCCGCCCGAACAGGAGATCATCTTCGTGCCGGACCAGCACCTCGGGGCGTTCACGGTCGAGCAGACCGGGCGCACGTTCATCCTGTGGCCAGGATTCTGCCCCACCCACGCGTGGATGACGGGCGCGCACATCGCCGGTGCCCGCGCCGCGCACCCCGGCGCACCCGTGCTGGTGCACCCGGAATGCCCCAAGGCCGTGCGCGACGCGGCCGACCACGTGCTGTCCACGGGCGGGATGTGCAGGCACATCCGCACGCGCACCGAACCCGTTTTCATCATCGGCACGGAGACGGGCATCCTGCACCGCCTGCGCAACGAGAACCCCGGCAAGACCTTCGTGCCGCTTCTCGAAGCGGCCGTCTGCCCGAACATGAAAAAGACGACGCTCGAAAAGGTGCTGTGGAGTTTGCGCGACAACCAGACCGTCGTCACCCTCCCCGAGGCCATCGCCCTCCCGGCGCGGCGCGCCATCGAGGCCATGCTCGCGGTTTAGCTGTCCCGTGCCAGAGGCTGCCCCTGAAAAAGCCTTCCGTCATCATTTTGCTTTGGGGCATATCTTATTGTTCCATGGGGCATCTTGCAAGCAGAGAGAAGCAACGCCCGCCCTCCATTGGATTCCTCATTTCCAATGCCTCATCCCGCATTAAGAAGGCCGGCGGCCGTCCCCGTAACCGTGCGTTTTTGCCGCCCCTAATTTTTTTGCATTTTCTCGTTGTTTCTACGTGAAATGCGGAACGGGTTTTGATATTATATTACCCGTTTTCCCCGTTTGGGGTATTTTTTTCATAACATTGGAGCACTAGAAAAATGAGTAGGAATGACCTCCTGAAGTGGTTGGTTTTGGCGATACTGGCGATGCTGTCGGCGTATGTGGTTTACCCGCCGTTCGAGACGGAGGGGCCGGACGGGACGAAGCGTCCCGGGAAAATCCGCCGCGGCCTGGACCTCTCGGGCGGCGCGAGCTTCACCGTCGCGATCGACGAGGAGCGGATGGCCGCCGACCTCAGGGCCGAGAACCCCGACATGGACGAGCAGACGCTCCGCGCCAAAGTCCGCGCCGCCCTGAAAGACGCGGACTCGCGCACGATCGAGGTCATCCGCAACCGCATCGACAAGACGGGCATCAACGAGCCTGTCATCCAGGCCGGCAAGGACCACCGCATCAACATCCAGCTGCCGGGCATCACGCCCGAGAAATATGAGGAGGCGGAGAAGAGCATCAGGAGCGCGGCCTTCCTGGAGTTCAAGCTCGTCCATGCCCAGAATGACAGGCTGGTTGACAAGCTGCTCGCGTCGGGGCACGCCCCGGAGGGGTATATCCTGGACGGCCGCTCGTTCAGGCGCGGCCCGGATTACAAGGGGGTGTCGGAGGCCCCGGACTATTTCAGCCGCCTCTCGCTCTTCGAGGTCCCGGACCCGCGCTATGCCTTCATGCTGGAGAAAGCCAGCGACGGCTCCTACAGCCCCATCTTCGTCCTGCGCAAGGCGGAGCTGACGGGCGACGCGCTGTCGAGCGCGAGGGTCGAGCGGAATCAGATAACGGGCAAGCAGCACATTGCCCTGAACTTCAACGCCAAGGGCACGGCGGAGTTCGCGCGCGTGACGAAGGCGTACGCGCCGCGCGGCTCGAAAAACAAGGACAGCGACGTCGGCCGCCAGCTGGCCATCATCATGGACGACACCCTCTACTCCGCGCCGGTCATCAAGTCGGAGATCCCGAGCGGCCAGGCGCAGATCACAGGCAACTTCTCGCCCGCCGAGGCCAACCAGCTGCGCAACATCCTCAACGCGGGCTCCCTGCCCGCGCCCATGAAGATCCTCGAGCAACGCTCCATCAGCCCCACGCTGGGGGAGGACGCCGTCAAACGCGCCCTCAACGCCGGCCTGGTCGGCATCGTCATCATCATGGCGTTCATGCTGGCGTACTACACCTATTGCGGGCTTGTCGCGAACGTCGCGCTGGTCCTCAACCTGCTGTTGCTGCCCGTGGGGCTGGTGTTCGCCTCGAACGTGCTGGGCGTGTTCGTCCCGGACTCCTCGGGCGGCGCGAGCAACCCCATGGCCCTGCCCGTGCTGACCATGCCGGGCATCGCGGGCATCATGCTGACGATCGGCATGGCGGTTGACGCGAACGTGCTGATCTTCGAGCGCATCCGCGAGGAGTTCGCCACCGGCAAGTCCACCCGCACCGCCGTGGCGGCGGGCTATGACCGCGCGTTCCTCGCGATTTTCGACTCGAACATCACGACCCTGCTCACCGCGGCCATCCTCTTCATCTTCGGCGCGGGCCCCATCCGCGGCTACGCCATCATGCTCTCCGCCGGCATCCTCATCAGCATGTTCACCGCGCTGGTCGTCACGCGGCTGGTCTTCAACGCCACCGTCCCCGAGGCGAGCGTGAAGCCCTTCAAGATGTTCCAGATGATCAAGTCCCCCAGCTTCGACTTCATCAAGCCCGCGAAGCTCTGCATCATCACGTCGGTCTCAATCGTCGTCATCACGTGCGCCATCTTCGCGGTGCGCGTGTTCAAGAACCCCTCCGACGTCATGGCCGTTGACTTCGTGGGCGGCGCGGCCGTCACCTATTCCTACAAGGAGAAGGCGAGCGACATCGAGATCAAGGCGATCGCCGAGAAAGCCGTCAACAACGATGCGACCGTCCAGTACCAGTCAACGCTGGACAGCTCGGGCGACCTGCTGCTCATCAAGACGAGCGTGGTCACCGTCGGCGACAGGAACAGCGCCGCCGTCATCCTTGATGCCCTGAACGAGAACTTCCCGCAATGCGCGTTCGCCATCACCGGCGACGACATCGTCGGCTCGGCCGTCGGGGACGACCTCAAGCGCGCCGCCACCCAGGCGGTCATCATCTCGCTCATCGGCATCCTGATCTACGTGTCCCTGCGCTTCGAGTTCGGCTTCGCGCTGGGCGCGGTCGCCGCGCTGGCGCACGACGCGCTCTTCACGTTCGGCGTTTACAGCCTCTTCGGCCGCCAGATGAGCCTGACCACCGTCGCCGCCCTGCTGACCATCGTCGGCTACTCCGTGAACAACACCATCGTCATCTTCGACCGCATCCGCGAGACCCTGCGCAAGGACTTCAAGACGGACTTCAAGACGCTCTGCAACCAGGCGCTCAACGCGACGCTCAGCCGCACCATGCTGACCTCGCTGACGACCATCATGGCTGCGTTGTCGCTCTTCCTGTTCGGCGGCGTCGCCATCAGCGACTTCTCGTTCGCCATGCTGATCGGCCTGCTCGTCGGCACCTACACGTCCCTCATCGTCGCGCCGACCGTCATGCTGGCGTGGTACAGCAAGCGCCGCCCCTTCGCCCCGAAAGACAAGTAACCCGCGCGGCGAAAAAAAACGAGGCCACCCGAGACATTTTCGGGTGGCTTTTGTTTTCGGGAACGGTTATACTGTCTGCGTTCATTGTGTTGGAACACCATTTGAAAAGGAACGCAACCATGCAGACAAACCGCCGCTCGTTCATGCAGGCCGCCGCCGCCGCGGCAGCCGTCCTGCCCCTCGCCGCAACCGCGCAGGAGCAGCCGCCCAAGCTCAAAGGCCGCATCCGCCAGTCCACCACCATCTGGCCCCTCGGCAAGATGTCCACCGAAGAGCTCTGCAAGGCCGCCAAGGAGCTCGGCCTGCACGGCCTGGACCTCGTGGGCGACCGCAAGATGTGGCCCGTGCTGAAAGAACACGGCCTGGTCGCCACCATGGTCCCCGGCGCGGGCGGCATCAAGGACGGCCTCAACAACGCCGCCAAGCGCGACAACTGGCTCAACGAGTTCCGCAACAACATCCCCGCCGCCGCCGAGGCCGGCTGGAAGCGCGTCATCTGCCTCTCCGGCGACCGCGAGGGCATCAGCGACGCCGACGGCATGGCCGCCTGCGTCTCCGTCCTCAAAGAGGCCGTCAAGATCGCCGACGACCACGACATCACCATCTGCATGGAGCTGCTCAACAGCAAGGTTGACCACTTCAACTATATGTGCGACCACACCGCATGGGGCGTGGAGATGTGCAAGCGCGTCGAGTCCCCCCGCTGCAAGCTGCTCTACGACATCTACCACATGCAGATCATGGAGGGCGACATCATCCGCACCATCCGCGACAACATCGACTACATCGGCCACTTCCACACCGCCGGCAACCCCGGCCGCAAGGACCTGGACGAAGACCAGGAGCTCTACTACCCCCCCATCATGCGCGCCATCGCGCAACTCTCCGACGAAGGCAAGTACACCGGCTACGTCGCCCACGAGTTCGGCCCGAAAAAAGGCCTCGAATCCCTGCGCAAGGCCATCCTGCTGTGTGATGTCTAACCGCTAACCACGAGCCATGAAAATGAACCGCCGCACATTCATCCAGACCGTCATCGCCGCATCCGCCGCGCCGACCGTCATCCCTGCCCGCGTGCTCGGGCAGGACGCGCCCAGCAAGCGCATCAACGTCGGCATGATCGGCTGCGGCCGCCACGGCACCAGCCCCAACCTCGACCAGTTCCTGAAGATGGCGGACGTGTCCGTCATCGCCGTGTGCGACGTTGACCCGTGGCGCATGGACAACGCGCAGAAGAAAACCAACGACCACTACAAGACCAACGCCTGCAAGGCCTATCGCGACTTCCGCGAGCTCCTCCAGGACAAGGACATCGACGCGGTCATGGTCTCCACCTGCGACCACTGGCACATCCCCCACGCCCTCGCCGCCGTCCGCGCCGGCAAGGACGTCTCCGTCGAGAAGCCCATCGCCCTGAGCATCCGGGAAGGCCGCCTCCTCGCCGACGAGGCCAAGCGCCTCGGCCGCGTCACGCGCAACGACAGCGAATGCCGCGGCGTCCACCAGATGGCGCTCGCCGCCGAGGCCGTGCTGAACGGCCGCATCGGCAAGCTGACGAAAGTTTATGTCACCGTCCCCGCGGGCGACGTGACCGCCCCGCCCGTCACAACCCCCGACCCCGTCCCCGACGGGTTCGACTACGACATGTGGCTCGGCCCCTGCCCTGAGGCCCCCTACATCCAGCGGCGCGTCCACGACCCCCAGAAATTCAACCGCCCCCACTGGATGCGCGTGCTAGGCCACTGCGAGGGCATGGTCACCAACTGGGGCACGCACGTCAACGACGTCGCGCACATGGCCATGCGCATGGACGAGTCCGGCCCCGTCTGGGTCAAGGCCAAGACGTGGAAGCAGCCGCCCAGGGAGAACGTCTGGAACGTCCTGACCGACTTTGACATCGACTACCGCTACGCCAACGGCGTGGAGCTCAACTACAAGGTCGATCCCGCCAACCACGCCTACACGCGCTTCGAGGGCGAGGACGGCTGGGTGCAGGCCTCATTCAGCGGCCAGCCGAAAGACACGCCCAACATCACCGCCTCCGCCCCCGACGTCCTGAAAGACTTGGACAAGGCCCCCGTCAGGCTCCCCCGCACCATCGACAAGCGCGACTTCATCGACTGCGTGAAAAGCCGCGCCCGCACGATGCAGGACGCAGAGGTCGGGCGCCGCACCTGCGCCATGTGCCAGCTCGGCCACATCTCCATCCAGCTCGGCGGCCGCGAGGTCGTGTGGGACCCCGCCAAGGAGGTTTCCCCCGACCCCGACGTGAACAAGCTCACCGACCGCCCCCACTGGCGCGGCCACTGGCTCGACCCCACCCCCCGCGCCTGATTGAGGGCGAACGACAGATGGAGGGCGAGCGTCCTCGCGAGCCGCAATGTGCCTAACGGCTCGCGAGGACGCTCGCCCTCCATGTGTGTTAACGGCTCGCGGGGACGCTCGCCCTCCATGTGTCGCTCGCCCTCCATCGTGAAATCGGGTTCAAACCCCGACGCGGCGCCAGTCCACGGAACCCTACGGCCGCGCTGGCGCAAGCGTGCGGGATGCGGGGGTAGCCAACGTAAGGTTAAATGACGGTAACGGGTTTTATGAGTCGTCCCCGTCCTCAATGTCAACGATCTTCCCGTCAAACGCCTCGATGACCTGCTTCAGCATGGGGTCGTCGGTCAGGCTCGTGGAGACGGCCTTGGCCTTGGGTGCGGGCGGCGGCTCGGAGGCGCGTATCGCGTGGAGGCGTTTGAGGATGTCCTCCAGCGAGACCGCCTGCGCGATGCGTGCGCAACGGATGAGCGTCATCTCGATGAGCGTGCGGACGGAGAGCGCATAGCGCAGGCGCCCCTCCATGTCTGCCAGCTGGTCCGCGATCTGCGTGACCCGCGACGCGTCGGCGAGGTCCGCCTGCGCCGCAAGCGTCTTGATCTGCTCGGGCGTGGCATCGAGGCTCTTCATGCTCTCGCTCCCCACATACTGGTAGATCAGCAGGTTGCGGAAATGCTCCATGAGCTCGACGGTCAGGCGGCGCATGTCCTTGCCGGAGCTGTCGAACGCATTCACCAGCTTGAGGATATCCGGCATATCGCCTTGCAGCACCGCCGTCGCCAGCCCCTCCAGCGCCTTGCGCGAGACGAGCCCGAACACCGCCAGCACGTCGTCCTCCGTCAGCGAGTCCCCCTTGAACGAGATGAGCTGGTCGAGCGACGAGAGCGCGTCGCGCATACCGCCCTCCGCGCCGCGCGCGACGGCCAGCAGCGCGTCGTCGTCAATCGTGATGCGCTCGTAGCCGCAGATGGCGCGCAGGCGCTCGACGATGAGCGGCGTCTGGATACGGCGCAAATCGAAACGCTGGCAGCGCGAGATGATGGTGGGCAGCACCTTGTCGCCCTCGGTCGTCGCGAAGATGAACTTGATGTGCGGCGGCGGCTCCTCCAGCGTCTTCAGCAGCGCGTTGAACGCCGCGGTCGAGAGCATGTGGACCTCGTCGATGATAAAGATTTTGAAATGGCCCCGCGCCGGGGCGAACTGCACCTGATCGCGCAGGTCGCGCACCTGGTCCACGCCGTTGTTGGACGCGCCGTCGATCTCCAGCACGTCCAGCGCGTTGCCCGCCGTGATCTCCCGGCACATCGTGCACTCGCAGCACGGGGTCGGCGTGGGACCCTTCTCGCAGTTGAGCGCCTTGGCGAAGATACGCGCCAGCGACGTCTTGCCGATGCCGCGCGGGCCGACGAACAAATACGCATGCGCCACGCGGCTGATCTCAATCGCGTTCTTCAAGGTGCGGGTCACATGCTCCTGCCCCACCACGTCCTCAAAATGCTTGGGACGCCATTTCCGCGCTAAAACTTCGTATGCCATAACGGGGGTATCATATCATTTTCCCTTGCCCGACTTCCACCAAAATCTTCAGCTTTTTGAGCGCGGCGAGCGTTGTCGTGTTGCGTCAAATAAAAACGACGCTGAAGCAGGGTGATTGTTTTTGGCGGGAGGGGGGTGAAGGGTGATGGCGGGACGCCGCTTCGGGGAGGGCGGCCTGAGCGCGTGCTTGCGCGTCACCCCCGTCCGTCGCCTTAATCCCTAATTTCTAATTGACATGGGACAGAAGATGTCGTATCATATCTCTCTTTAACTGGGGATAGGCGCATGAAGTGTGTGTCGTGCGTTTGCTCCCCCAAACGGAGGTCAGGAAATGGAATACACAACACGCAAGACTCGCGCAAGGCGGTTTGCGGGCTTCGGGGTTATCCCGGCAGCCCTATTGGCGTTCATATATGCGACGGGCGCGTACGCGCAAGTGCCCATCATCGCTGGCGAATTCGCGACGACCGTCAGCACGAACCTCGGTTATGTCGGGCTGGGGCAGGACCTGACGATTGACCCGGTTTACCTCCCTGAAGCCGCGATAACGACCACGCCGTTCACCTACAAGTTGACGGACGGCCGCCTGCCCGCGGATTTGGAGATGCGTCTGACCTATACGGGGACGGCCCCCCATTTCAAGGCGGCCGGTCTCCTGAGAGGCACGGTCAGCGTTTATGCCGAGCCGGGGGAATACCCCTTCGAAATAACGATTTCGGTGGACTACAAAGACAACGGCACGAACGCGACGGTGACGCTGTCGCGCTGGTTCGTGCTGACCGTCGTGTCGCAAGCCTACAAGGTGACGCTGGAGCGCAACTGGGGCGTGGGTGGACCCGCGAGCGTGAGCGCGGCCTACGGTTTCCTGCTGCCGGAGGGGCAGATTGCGCCGGTACGGTCGGGCTATGCGTTCGCAGGCTATTTTGAGCAGAACGGCGGGATCGGCACGCAGTATTACTCTGTCGCGATGGAGCCTATGGCGGCGTGGGACGTCAGCGGCAACGGGACGATTTACGCCTACTGGGTTCCGGAGGGCTACACCGAGCTGCGCTTCAACAACGGCGATGCCTCGGGCGGCCAGACGGCCAACGTGATGGCGCAATACGGAATGCCCCTGCCCGAATTGAGCGTGCTTCCGCCGACGCGCCCCGAACAGCTCGTGGGCTACGGCTTCATCGGTTACTGGGATGAGGAAGGTGCCGGCACGATGTACTACGGCCCTGACATGACGGCAGCCCAGCCGTCCTGGATGAGGACCGACCCCATTGTCGAACTCTATGCGCGGTGGGGTATCGCCCCGATTTCGGGCGGCGCGTTCGGCGGCTTCGACGGCGGCAGCACCAACGACCTCGGCACCGTCATCCGCGACCAGCCCGTGCAGTTTGACCTCGGCGGCGCAGAGGCCGCAGGTGCGGAAATCACGTATGCGATAACCGACGGCGCACTGCCGGACGGCCTGTACCTTGACCCGGTCACGGGTGAGGTGCTTGGCACAGTCTCGGGCGACGCGGCCGCTGGCGCCTACACGTTCGAGGTCACCGCCACGGCCAGCAACGGCGCGGACCCCGCCGCGAAAAGCTTCAGCATCACCGTGGCGGACACGCTCACCCTCGTTGACTCCATCCCCGCAGGCGAGACCGACGTCCTGATCGGCACCTTCATCCCGCCCTACGGCTCGGGCGTGGCTTTGCCGGAGCCCGACCTCACGAACTGCACGGTCACCGTCCTCATCGAGGGCAACGGCTTGCCGTCCGGCGGTGCCACCCTCGCAGGCCACATGGACGAAGACGGCAACGTCTATCTCGACGGCACCCTCGTTGACGGCCCCCCCCTGCCCTGCGGCGACTATACCGTCACGGTCATCGTCGATGCGCAAGACTGTCTGGGAGAGACCTACGAGGCAAGCGGGCCGCTCTCCATTTACGACCCTGCCCCTGGCGGCGATGGCTCGGCGTACATCTCCGCCATCCGCGTTGTCGCCGAAGCGGGGACCGGGGCGAAAATGATCGAGATTGAAACGGAGGATTGCGGTAACCCCGCCAAGGAGTACGCGCTCTTCGGGCACCACGAGGAAATCAGCCGCAACCTCGGCAGCGGCAGCCTCAACGCGGAAGTCGTGCCTGCCGGTCGCCAGTTCGGCAACGCCGCCACCGGTCATCTCCTCTTCCGTTTCCCGAAGCCCGGCTACGACCACTTCTTCTTCCACGTCCGCCAGATTGACTGACCCATCCCGCCTCTTTGGCCAATGGGGACGATGCACCCTCATCCAACAGGTTCAGGTGCGCCGCGTGTGGTGGCGTGGGAGGTGACGCGGCGTTGCCCGCTGGCGTGCCGGCATTGCCGCGCCGGGGCGTGCGATGTCGCGTATGAGGGGGAGCTCACGACCGCCGAGTGTGTGCGCGTGATTGACTCGCTCGCGGCGTTCGCGCCGCCGCCGATGATCATCTGGACGGGCGGCGAGCCGATGGCGCGCGCGGACATCCTCGACCTCGTGCGCCATGCAACCGCCAAGGGCATCCGCTCGGTGATGGCGCCCTGCGGGATGATGGTGACGGCGGAGTCGCTTGCCGCGCTCAAAGACGCGGGCGTGATGGCGTGCAGTTTCAGTCTCGATGGCGCGACCGCCGCGACGCATGATGCGTTCCGTGGCGTCGATGGCGCGTTCGGGATCGTGACCCGCGCCATGGATGTCGCGGTATCAGGAGGGATGCCGTTTCAGGTGAACTGCGCGGTGTCGCAGATTAACCGCGACGAATTGCCCGCTATCCGCGACATCGCCATCGCGCGGGGCGCAAAGACGCTGGACTTGTTTTTCCTCGTGCCTGTCGGGCGCGGGCGCGACCTGCGCGACGTGTCGCTGTCGGCAGCGGACACGGAGGCGGTGTTGCGCTGGGCGTTCGCGATGGACGCGCAAGGCCCGATCCGCGTGCGAGAGACCTGCGCCCCGCAGGCCGTGCGCATCTGGCATTCGCTGGGCAAGCCGGGCGCGCGACCTGCAGGGTGCATGGGCGGTAAGGCGTTCACGTTCATCTCGCACGCGGGCATCCTCCAGCCCTGCGGTTTCCTCGATGTGCCGAGCGGCGACCTGCGTCAGCACGGTTTCGATTTCAGGCGCGCCTGCGAGGCTTCCCCCGTGTTCAAGGATCTCTCGGACCCCGGCAACTACGGCGGATCCTGCGGCACCTGCGCATTCCGCACAGAATGCGGCGGCTGCCGTGCCCGCGCCTACGCCGCCACAGGCGACTACATGGCTGCCGAGACGAGCTGCCCGCTCAGCCGACAGGATTAACAGGGTTTTACAGAATTGATTTTTAACCACAAAGGACGCAATGGGTTGCACAATGGACACAATAGCAATGCCTTGAAAATAGTGTCCATTGTGGATTCTATTGTGTCCATTGTGGTTAAATTCAACGGACGAATAATCTCACACAAAGGCACAAAGGTCACAAAGTGTTTTGGACAGGATTAACAAACTCTGCGTCTTTGCGCCTCTGCGCGAGACAAAAAAAAGGAGATGCGATGAGAACGATGACGCAAAACGTGTTGCTTGCGGCCTGCGCCTTGCTGGTGGCGGGTATCCTCGCGCAGGAGGCGCCCAAGGGCGTTGAGCGGGCTTGGGCGGAGATGCCGTCGGAGGTGAAGGCGGGAATCCCGAAACTTGTTCTCGTGCGGCGCAAGGGGGGGTACGGGCTGAACGGGACGAACGGGACGATGTTCTCGCGGCGCACGGGCAGGGGTTCGACGATTGAGGTGTTCGACCCGCAGAACGTGGGTGCGCCGCCGCAGGTCATCTTCGCGACGGATGAGGGGTTCGTGTGGGATTTGGATGTGTCGTGGGACGGGACGAAGATTTTGTTCACGCACAAGACGGCGGTCAACGAGCCGTTCCACCTGTGGGAGGTCGGCGTGGACGGCACGGGCCTGCGGCAGGTCACGGACGGGCGCTGGCATGATTTCAACGGCGTGTATTACCCAGACGGGCGCATCGTGTTCGCGTCGTCGCGGGTGGAGTCGTATTCGTACTGCCAGGACTTCCTCGCCTCGGCGATCTATGTGTGCGAGGCGGATGGCGCGGACATCCGCCGCATCGACTTCACCACGCTCTGCTCGATGAAGCCCGCCGTGATGGACGACGGCTCGATCCTCTTCACGCGCTGGGAGTATCAGGACAAGAACATCTTCATGTGGCAGGGGCTGTGGACGATCCTGCCCGACGGCCGCCAGCTGCAACTCTATTACGGCAACACCATCAACGTCCCCAACGCGCGTTACGGCGGCCGCCCCGTCCCCGGCACGGGCGACGTGCTGCTCACCATGGCGGCGCACCACTTCCCGCCCGTCGCGGACATCGCGCTCCTGAACCGCGCGGCCGGCATCGAGGACACCAACGCCCTGCGCAAGGTCACGTTCGAGACCCCCTACTCCATCGCCGTGGGCAAGGACTTCATGCACGCCGTCTGGGGGCCCGGCGACCAGTATTTCCCGTTCTCCGTCACCGACCCCTGCCCGCTCGCGGACGGCCTCTTCCTCGCCTCCTTCGGCGACAAGGACACGAAGGCCTTCCGCCTCTGCGCCTGCCTGTACGACGGCACGCGCTACACCGTCGAGGGCGCGGGCGCGAACGTGTTCAGCGCGACGCCCCTGCGGCCGCGCCCCCTGCCGCGCACCATCGTCCGCACCGCCGCGCCGCAGCAGCCCGGCGAAGGCACGTTCTATGTGCAGGACGTGTACCGCGGCCTCGAGGAGCAGGGCGTCGCGCGCGGGCAGGTCGCGTCCCTGCGCATCATGCGCCCCCTGCCCAAGAGCCAGAACACCGAGGGCCCGCGCTTCTACGACCACTACCCGCTCATCGGCTACGGCACTTACTACGTCAAGGAGATCCTCGGCGAAGTGCCCGTCGACGCCAGCGGCTCCGCCTACTTCACCGTGCCCTCCAACTGCGAGCTCTACTTCATCGCGCTCGACAAAGACGGCAAGGAAGTCCAGCGCATGGGGTCCGTCACGCAGATCACCACGGGCGAGAACGCCTCGTGCGTCGGCTGCCACGAGCCGCGCATGAGCTCCCCCCCCGCCGCCGCCAAGAACGACCCGCGCGCCGGCCGCGCACCCGACCCCGTCACGCCCCCGCCATGGGGCGCGGGCCCCGTCGATTACGCCACGCTCGTGCAGCCCGTGCTGGACCGCCACTGCGCCCGCTGCCACGCCGGCCCCACGCCCCCCAAGTTCCTCGACCTCTCCGGCGGCAAGACCCGCTTCTTCAGCCAGTCCTACGAGACCCTCTGCGAGCGCAAACTCATCACCTACTACTACATCAACCCCGGCCCCACCGGCGTGTTCCCCGCCCTCAAGACCGGCTCCATGACCAGCAAGCTCACGCGCATCCTCGAGGGCAAGCACAACGACATCGATGTGCCGCCCGCAGACCGCCGCCGCATCTACGCGTGGATCGACTCCAACGTCCTCTACTACCCCACCTTCGAGATGTCGCGCCCCTACACACGCGGCGGCCGCGACGCCTGGTATTTCGTGCCGGGCGACAAGCGCGGCCGCCCCCAGCCCGAACCGTGGTTCGCCGCCTTCGACACCGCCTACGCCGCCGCCTGCGCCACCTGCCACGGCCCGCTCGCCCCCGAGGACGCCTCCGACAACTGGGGACAGAACATCATCCCCCTCAACCGCAAGCACCAGTGGCTCAACCTCACCACCCCGCAAGACAGCCGCGCCCTCACCGCCCACCTCGCCAAAGACGCGGGCGGCTACGGCATCCCCGGCACCCAGAAAAACAGCGACGAGAAATACCTCATCGCCACCAAAGACGACCCCGTTTACAAGGCCCTCCTCGACGCGCTCACCCAAGGCAAGGCCGCCCTCGAGAAACGCCCCCGCATGGATATGCCCGGCGCCACCCCCGTCCTTCAAGCGCGCGACTTCGGGAGGACATTCTGAGAAAAGCCTATATCCGTAAGGGCTTGTACCTTTACCCCAAAACTCCTATACTGTGCTTTATGGATTTTACGAGAAGATGGAATAATTATGGGATACGAATCGGTTGATAAATTGCAGAGCGTTTTGGCGCATGAGGTGTTCAGCCATACAAAAGACCCGAAAAAGGCCGCTGGCAGGGCTTTGGGGACGTTGGTCGAGATTATCACCTATTACTTGCTGAAAACATGGGGGCTTAACGATAGCGTCTCCATCGAAAGAGGGCTTGCTGAATATGGGAACCCTGCGATAAACCACAATGTTGAATACTCGCTTCACCCTGTGGCGCGAAGTGTTTTTCTTGCCATAGAGGCCGCAGGACAATCAATAACCTCAAACGCAATCCTCAAAGCATTGAGGCCAACAGGTTTTAATCTCATCGGCTTTGAGAGGAAAAACAATCAACTCATCAGCAACAACATACTCCGAAACGCCTGTACTATAGCGACCTCTGAAAATTCATTCCTGCTCTGCAGTATAATGTCTCGCTCGGGGAGTAAATGGGTTTTGCATATTTATGAACAAAGCAAGCAACCTTACGCCATGATTGAATGCAAGCGCGTTGGCGTTGAGGAGGGCATGACAAAAGGCCCGCAAACCATCGAAAAGGCAAAGCAGGGAGCGTATGTAGCACGTATGACCTCTTCTTTGCAAAAAATACGTTCTGAAAGTGGCGAGATGCAGGGTATCATATACAAGTCCGACGGATCGCACATCATCAAGCCGTATGTGGACTTAATGGAAGAGGTCGTCATGTCCTCCGACAAGGAATTATTGCGGAAGTTCATCCTCTCCATCGGCGTGGTCAGTAATCACGGGAATTGGATAAAAAAATCGTCAAGTGGTATCTTGGATTTCAGCGAGGAGAATTTCCAGAAAGAGCTTTTGGTCTTGGCCCAATCTTATGACTGGCTACTTTTTTTGACAGACAAGGGACTCTCTGATTTTATTGACAAACTATTGCTTCGTCCTGTTCCTAAGTTGAAAATTTTGCGAGACACGTTCTTATCCAGCTACACGGAAAGTAAACGGAAAAACCAATTCACAAAAGTCCAAATGAATATCCAAGCGGATGCCCTTCTGTTAGCGTATTTTCACAAAAACCGTTCAGCGGTTGAAGGCTGGTTCAACATCATATCACCCTCTCGGAAGAGCCTTTCTGAGCTCAAGGCAAGTCTGGAAAAGTTACGTAAGAAAAACTGGGAGACGATTTTGTCATGAGCGCGGGAAGAACCATCAACACGCAAAGCCAGAGCTGGGGTACGCCACAAAAATATGTGGATGCCGTGAAAGAGATGTTCGGCGGGCATATCGATTTAGACCCGTGTTCAAATGAACACTCTATTGTCGGGGCAAACGTTGAATACATCCTACCGGAACATGACGGGCTTCGGGAGAGTTGGGATTATCCCACAATCTATGTGAATCCGCCATACGGGATAGACAAGGAGCGCGGGACATCCATCAAAAACTGGCTGGCAAAATGCGCGTTTGCGCATGACTATTATGACTCGGAGGTTTTGGCACTGGTGCCGATTGCCGCAAACACAACACACTGGAAAAAATTCGTTTTCACTAAGGCCGTGTCCATTTGTTTCCTGTACGACACAAGGCTTCGTTTTTTAGAGAACGGAAAAGATGTGGGCAAGGGCGCTCCAATGGCTTGCGCCATCATCTATTGGGGAAGAGACAAAAAAAGATTTTATGATGTGTTTATCAAACATGGCGCGGTTGTTGACATCTCCAATCTGATAGGGGAAAAGATTGGGGCCGACCGAAACAAACACGATTTGTTTTCATGGCACGAAGAAACATTTTCAACAAGAGAGGAGCGGGCTTGAAAACCATCTTCTCCCGCACAATCCCCGTCCTTCAGGCACGCGACTTCGGGAGGACTTTTTGACAGGATTAACAGGATTTGCAGGATTGTTTTTTCACCACAATAGACACAATGGGTTTCACAATAGACACAATAGTGACGTCTTGAAAATAGTGTCCATTGTGCATTCCATAGTGTCTATTGTGGTTAAATCAAAACGGATTTCATGCGGCACGTCGCCGCATTTCACACACACAGGAGGAACACTGAGATGACAAACTTCGTATGGCACAACCCCGTTAAACTCGTATTCGGCAAAGGCACCATCGCCGAGCTCCCGAACCTCATCCCCGCCGGGACGAAAATCATGCTGGCCTACGGCGGCGGCTCCATCAAGGCCAACGGCGTGTACGACCAGGCCCGCGCCGCGCTCGCCGCCTACGACATCACCGAATTCGGCGGCATCGAACCCAACCCCCGCTACGAGACCTGCATGAAGGCCGCCGCGATCGTCAAGCAAAACGGCATCGGCTTCCTGCTCGCGGTCGGCGGCGGCTCCGTCCTCGACGCCACCAAATTCATCGCCGTCGCCGCCCTCTACGACGCGGGCGACCCGTGGGACATCATGGAAGGCCGCAAGCCCGTCGAGCGCGCCCTGCCGCTCGCCACCGTGCTGACCCTCCCCGCCACCGGCTCCGAGACCAACACCTTCGCCGTCATCTCCCGCGACGCCACCGGCGAGAAACTCGCCTTCGGCTCACCGCACGTCTATCCCCAGTTCGCCATCCTCGACCCCGAGACCACGCGCTCGCTCCCCCTGCGCCAAGTCGAGAACGGCATCATCGACACCTGGGCCCACGTCATGGAGCAATACATGTGCGCCACCGACCACTCCGCCCTCACCCTGCGCCAGTCCGAGGCCGTGCTCAAGACCCTCATCGAGCTCGCCCCCAAGGTCAAGGCCGACCCCGCCGACTACACCACCCGCGCCGAGCTCATGTGGTGCGCGACCGTCGGCCTCAACGGCTCGCTCGGCCTCGGAGCCGCCGCGCAGGACTGGGCCACGCACATGATCGGCCACGAGCTCACCGCCCTCTACGGCATCGACCACGGCCGCACGCTCGCGGTCATCATGCCCGCCGTGCACCGCTTCCAGATCACGCGCAAGCAGCCGCGCCTCGCGCAATGCGCCGCCCGCGTCTGGCACATCACGCAAGGCGACGACGCCACCCGCGCCGCGCAGGCCATCGAGCGCGAGCAGGCATTCTTCCAATCCGTCGGCGTCCCCACCACGCTGTCCGCCTACAACATCGACGCCGCCGACGCCGCCCGGCAAGTCGCCGCCCGCCTCGCCGCCCGCAACGCCAAGCTCGGCGAATACGGCGACCTCGGCGAGGACGAGGTCCGCGCCATCATCGCCCTCGCGCAATGAACGGATGAAAATTTTTCCACGCCGCGCATTCCGGCACTTGACATTTCCGCGCCAATCCGTGATACTATACACCCAATGAATGACGCTAACAGCAGGCTTGCTTCCTGTGAGGTACAGGGCGGTACGGCTCCTGTAAAGTGTTGTCGATAGTGAGTGGAGGTTTTGTGATGAAGAAATGTTTGGTTATCGGCGCGGTGTTGCTCGCGATGGCTGCCTCGACAGCGGTTGCGGCCGAGAAGGAGAAGGGGGGCCTCATGGGTGGCCTGTACGGTTGCTGCTTCGGGATGCGCGGCGCGGCGGCCTATAATGACGGTCTGCGCGCACCCGCGATGGAGTGGATTGACACATTGCTGCTGTGGCGCATCTATTCTGTGATCCTCGGTTACCAAGGCACAACATCGGCCGACTTGCGTAAAGAGTACGGCGACCAGTGCTATTGAGGAAAATTAGGAATTAGAAAACAGGGATGAGAAATCGGGTTGGCATTTGCCTCCCTGATTTCTCATTTTCTGTTTCTCATTTCTAATTTATTTTATTGCCTTCCCCGCGCTTTAAGGTATATCATTATTTACATCGTTGGAAATGTGAACGGTCAAAAAAGTGAGGTGTGTTATGAGCAGATGGTTTGTTGCGGCGCTGGTGGCGCTGGCTGTGGGTGTGGCGGCGGTGGCGGCGCCGAATGTGTTGATCAATCTGGACGCGGGGGATTTCGTCTCGGTGCTGAATGACGGGGATGTCGTCCCGGCGTGGGCGAACAATGGGACGCTGGGCGGGGATTTCATGCCGGTGGCGACGGGGGCGGGGACGACGTTCAGCGCGGGCATCGATGGCGTCCCGGCGGTGTCGTTCGCGCGTGGGGTCGATTCGGTGATGACGAATTGGGTCTCGCCGAATGTGATCTGCGGGGCGAAGCCGTGGGCGTTCGAGGTGTGGGTCTATAAGACGGCGACGTATAATGGGTCGGAGGATGTGTTCACGTGGACGGCGCGTGAGGCGTGGCCGTTGACGGGTAATGAAGGCTCTTGCGTGGAGTTCCGTTATGGCTCGGACGTGGCGAATGCGGTGGAGCGTTACGGGAGCGGCAACAACCTGCGCTGGAATGGCCTGAACGGGTCGCACACGATCCCGGCGCTGGGGCAGTGGCATCATGTGGCGGCGACGCGCGGGACGGATGGCATTGAGCGGTTGTACCTTGACGGGGAGATGCGTGACGCGCGGACGCCGAAGGCGGTGGTGCGTGATGACGTGGGTTTCTTCACGCTGGCGGCGACGCCGCGCAAGGACAACGGCAGTTGGGATATGACGTTCGGCGGGGCGATCGCGCGTCTGCGGATTTATGACGGGCCGCTGTCGTTCTCGGAGGTCATCGCGAATTACACGGCGGAGTATCTGGAGTTCTTCGGGACGACGCCGCCCGTGAGCATCGGGAATGACCGTTATTGGGATGGCCCGGTGGGGTCGTGGGCGCCGTGGGGCCCGGCGGGGAACTGGTTCATGGGCCTGACGCCTGTGGACGGCAACAATATTTACATCGATAACGGGGGCAAGGCGGCGGGGCTTTCCGGCACGAATGTGTTCTCGCAGTTCTTCGGGTACAACGGGGCGCTCGAGATGACGGACGGGCTGCTGATGGTGACGAACCCGGCGGTCAGCCTGCGTATCTTTGATTTCGATTTGAAGGGCGGCACGTTCCACCTCACGGGGAACGCGAACCGTCACCTGTACATCGGGCAGGACAATGGCCCGGGGCGCGTGACCGTCGGCGGGACGTCGGAGCCGGCGTGGCTGCGCGCGGATGAGGCGATTCAGGTCGGCAAGGGGGCCGCGGGCATCGGGTATCTGGAGGTGCTGGCGAACGGGCTGGTGACGACCTCGAACAACAATTTCTTCGTGACGGCGGAGGGCGCGACGGGCGAAGTGGTCGTGAACGGCGGCACGATCCGTTGCGAGCGCAACCGCCTGACGGCGGGCCACGGCGGCGGCGCGCAGTCGAAGATACGGCTGAACAGCGGGCTTGTGGAGATGCCGGGCGAGTTGTATATGTCGGACAGCGCGAACGCGAGCAATGTGTCGGAGATTTTCATGAACGGCGGCCTGCTCTGGCTCCAGCGGTTCAGCATGAACACGACGGGTACGGGTACGAACATCGTCTATCTCAACGGCGGCACGATTCGCAACCGCGACACGCGCGGGGACTTCATGCAGAGCCTCACGGCGGCGTATGTGCAATCTGGCGGCGCGGTGTTCGACATCATCGCCGGTACGACGATCGACATCAACCAGCCGCTGCTCGAGTATCCTTCGGACGTGGGCGGCGGGCTGGTGAAGCTCGGCGGGGGGACGCTGGCGTTGCGTGGCGTGAACACCTTCACGGGCGACATCACGGTGAGCGACGGGACGCTGCTCTTGCGTAACGCGAACGCGCTGCCGGGCGGCTACAGCGGGAACATCCTGCTGGAGAACGGCGGGGGCATCGGGTGGGACGTCGCGGGCGGCGCGACCGCGCTGCTGGCGTTGCTGGACACGGACTCCGTCGGCACGCTCTACCTGTTCGGCGCGAGCATGGGCGAGTCGATCGACCTCTCGAACCACCCGGGCGTCGCGCTCGGGATGTACTCGACGGGCGGCACGGAATACACGGGGACGTTCACGCCGCCGATCAGCAACGTCTACCGCTTCACGGTCGCCAGCGGCGAGAACCGCTTCCGCCCGCAGATCACCGGCACCGCGAGCGTCATCATCGAGGCCGCCTCCGCCCCGACGGGCGAGATGCGCTTCTACGGCGACAACAATTACACGGGCGGCACCACCATCAACGGCGGCCGTTTCGGCGTGTATCACGCCAACGCGCTCGGCACTTACCAGTCGGGCGTGAAGGACATCCGCATCAACAACGGCGCGGGGCTGCTCATCGACGTGAACATCGGCCAGCAGGGCGTTGACCAAATCATCAGCCGCATCCACCCAGACTCGCGCGGCGCGATTTTGATCCGCGACGCGGTCAGGAACTACGACTACGACTTCACCGGCCTGCCCGGCATCTCGCTGGGTTCGGACAACGGCCGCGACTTCTTCGGCACGCTCACGCCCGACCCGTCCGTGGGCTACCACGTCGGCGGCGGCGGGCAGGGCGCGACCACGGGCGGCATCCGCATCCGCGATTTCACGGGCGCGTTCCCCGTCGTCGTGGACTACCCCGGCACGGCGGAGCTCACCACCAACAACACCTTCACGGGCGGCATCATCGTGACGAACGGCGCGGGCATCTTCATCCGCGACGGCACGTCGCTCGGCGCGGACCCGCTCGCCCCCGTGGCGGACTGGCTCTTCTTCGACAACGGACTCCTGCGCCCGTCCCCGCAGGTGTTCCCGGCCGTCACCGGTCCCAACCACGGCATGACCGTCGGCGACGGCGGCCTGACCATCTACCCCGAGGGCGACAGGTTCTTCGCGTGGCGCGGCGACCTGCACGGCACGGGCGCGATCACGAACAACGACAACGGCATCATCATCTTCGGCGGCGCGAACAACACGTGGACGGGGACGCTCTCGCTGAACAACAATAACGACAACGGCACGTTCGCCGTCGGCTTCGGCAACGAGTTCAGTTGGGTCAAGACCAACGTCATCCAAGGCACGGCCAACGGCGGGATGTTCGGCGTGGCGACGGATCTGGACATCACGTGGAGCGACAAGTTCGAGCACCCGCTGGGCAACGTACCCGTGCAGTACAACGCGCCGGACGGGGTGGCCTCGCGCGTGGGCCTGCGCAAACTCGGCACCGGCACGCTCACGCTCAACGTGCCCAACACCTACACCCGCGAGACGCAGGTGGAGCACGGCATCCTGAAGATGGGCACGGCGAACGCCATCCCGTGGGGCGGCGGCAAGTCCAGCCTCAACGTGAAGGGCGGCCTCTTCTACCCCGGCGGGACGCTCGACCTCAACGGCTTCGACACGAGCGTGAACGGCCTCAAGGGCGCGGGGACAATCATCGATGCGTCCGGCGCGGGCAAGACGCTGACCGTCGGCAACGCCAACGCCAACGAGACCTACTACGGCATCTCCCTGCCCCCCGCGAAAATCGCCAAGACCGGCGGCGGCGCGCAGACGTTCATGAAGGGCGCGGACATCAGCGACCTCATCGTGAACCAAGGGGCGGTGCAGGCGGGCGCGGAGACCTCCTTCGGGAGCGTCACGCTGGCCGCGGCCAACACGGCCTTCAACCTCGGCCGCATCTCCACCATCACGGAGACCAACGGCCTGACGGGCGAGTATTACTGGTTCAACTACCTGACGATGACGACGCTGGTCAACCCCGCCATACTGATCGACCTCGACGTGTTCAACAACTTCCTCGAGCCGTACGCGCCGTACTGGGTCGAATCGAGCGTCACCTTCGGCGAGGGCTTCGACCCCGGCGACACCGGCCAGCGTTTCCAGAACGGCTTCAACAACCGCGCATGGCACTACAGCCGCTGGACGGGCGAGTTCTACGCCGAGGCCGACGGCGACTACATCTTCACCACCATGTCCGACGACGGCAGTGCCATCTACATCGACCGCCAGCCCGCCGTCACCAACAGTTTCCTCCAAGGCTACGAAGGTAGCAAGCGTAGCGGCGAGCCGATGCACCTCGCGCAGGGCTGGCACGACATCGTCATCGGCTACTATCAGGGCGACGGCGGCCGCGGCATGACCGTGTTCTTCACCCCGCCCGACGGCGAGGAGACCATCCTCCCGCAACGCCTCCTGCGCCCGTACCCCGTGACCGTCGGCGCGCTCGCGGGCGTGGCCGGAAGCCGCGTGACCATCCCCGGCAACATGGCCCTCCGCGCCGCCGTGGACACCGTGAGCGTGTTCAGCGGGTCGCTCGCCGTGGACTCGCCCGACGCGCGCCTCATCAAGGAAGGCACGGGCGACCTCATCCTCGCGGGGCAGGCCACGCCCGAGTTCTTCGGCCAACTCGTCATCAACGACGGCCGCCTCGGCCTGCAAGGCGCCAACCCGTTCCCCGCCCCTGTGACCGTCCCCGCCAGTGACGGTGCGCTGGCCGTGTTCGCGGAACGCACCGACATTCCCAGCCGCGGCCTGAAAGGCACTTACTACGCGGGCTATGACGGCAACTTCAACCCTTTGACGATCACCGGCGGCACCGCCACCACTGGCGTCATTGCCCACTTCCAGAACCTCCAGCCGCTCTACGCCGCCTACACGGTGCAGACGGGGCTGCTGGCCGTGGCCGACGCGCCGACCCTCTGGTACGACAACGGGCTGTACTTCCCCGGCCCCTACTCCAGGGAATACGGCGACGGGAAAGACAAGGAGCAACTCCGCGTCTGGTTCACGGGCCGCTTCCTCGCGCTCGAGCCGGGTGAATACATCTTCGGGATGCAGAGCGACGACCGCGCGAATATGTTCATCGACGGCGTGAGGGTTGTCGCGGAAACCACCTCCGGCCAACCCATCAAATCATCCGAGCCTATCTATCTGGAGGCCGGCACGCACGATATGCAGATCGCCTACGGGCAGGCCGGCGGTCAGCTGTGGTTGCGGGCGTTCCTGACCGTCCCCGGCGACCTCCAGCGGAATATGCCTAACGAGTTGCTGCGCCCCATCGTGTCGCAGGTGTACGGCGTGAACGGCGACGGCGAACTGACCCTCCCCGATGACGGCTCTTTCCTGCGCCTCGAGATCGAGACCGCGCAGACCTTCGACGGCGAAATCAACGGCGCACCCGGCGCGGAGATTGAGAAGAACGGCACGGAGGCCTTCACCCTCGCGGGTGACAACGACGCGTTCGGCGGGACATGGTATGTGATGAAGGGGACGCTCATCGCAGGCGACGGCGCAACCTCCGGCACGCTCGGCGGCCGCCGCGTCCACGTCGCGGCCGGTGCGCGGCTCGTGTTCAACCGCGCCGACGACATCGTGTACGACGGCGAGGTCACGGGCGGCGGCGAGATCTGCTCCATCGGCGGCGGGCGCGTCACGTTCAGCAACTTCGGCAGCGGCTTCACGGGCATCCTCACGCAGGGCGACATCGTCATCGGCGGCGAGGGCAGCGTGCTGTCCCCCGCCAACTTCCCCCCTGCGGCGGAAGGCCTCGACCTGCGCGTGTGGCTCACCGACGGCGTGACCTTCAACGTCCCGCCCGGCTCCGACCCCAACATGGCGCTGGCCCCGCTGGTGCTTTCGGACGTGACCGTCACGCTCCCCCACACCAGCACGGACTTCTATATCGAGTCCCTCGCCATCGAGGCGGGCAAGACCGCGCACTTCGGCGTCAACTCCGCCAGCGGACTCTTCGGGCGTTACTACGACATCGAAGGGTTCGTCCAGAACGACATCAACGCCGCCTTCAAGACGCTCTCGGGAGGCGAGGCATATCTGGAGAACTTCCCGCCCCTCGGCAAATTCTCGTCGTGGGAGGCGGGCGACAACCTCGACTTCGCCGAGAACGGCTCCGGCTTCCCAGAGGTCGCAAGAACCCATACTGTCCCCGGTGTGACGGAGGTGGGTGTTTATTTCGGCGCGATCTGGAAAGGCAAGATCAACATCACCGAGCCGGGCGAATACTCCTTCATCACCCGCAGCGACGACGGCACCACGCTCTTCATCAACGGCAACCTGCTCATCGACAATGTCGGCAGCCACGCGATGGGCAACGTCACAAACGAGGTCGTGCTTGCGGCCGGCACGCACGACTTCGCCCTCCTCTACCAGCAGGGCGGCGGCGGGTACGGGCTGAGGGTCTATGTCAAGGCCCCCGGCGCGAGCGACTACGAGTTCCTGCCCAACGCCATGCTCATCGCCGACCCGCTCGACATGGTTGGCGTGGACGTGAGCGGCCTCCCGACGGGCGCGGCGCTCTCAGGCATGGCCTTCACGCTGGAGGTCGGCACCCTCGGCGTGATCAACGGCCCCGGCACCGGAACGCTCGACGTCACCGGCCTGCCCGGCACCCCGCAGAGCGGCACGCTGAAACTGAACAACCTCCACATCGAGTCCCCCGGCGCGGTCATCGCCGCCGTCGGCGACACGGTTGTCGCTGGCGCGACCCTGCACGTGGAGATGGGCGCAGAACCGCCCCTCAACGCCCGCACGCTCATCGGCGACTTCACGCAGACCCTCCACGGCCTGCCGCTCGCGAACATCTCCATGACCCTCGACGGCGCCCCCAAGGCAAGCCTCGACTACCGCAACAGCAACCTCTACGTCGTCACGCCCGGCGGCACAGTGCTGATCCTGCGGTAGTGTCCTGTAAAATACAGATGACGGAGTAGGGGATTGCCCCGTTTGGATGGCGTGATATGGATGGCGTGATATGATATGGAGGGCGAGCGTCCTCGCGAGCCGTTAGACACATTGCGGCTTCCTGCCCCATTGGCCGCACGCCGTGCCAATGGGGACCCCTGCCTCGCCCTCCATCCTAACACACAAGCCCCACGGGATTCCTCACACTAGCGTTCGCGGATGCGGCGGGTGGTGCGCATGGCGCAGAAGGCCTTCCCGCACATGGAGCAGTGGTCGTCGGTGGGGTCGCCGTGGCAGGCGCGGGTCTTGAGCCAGCGGGCGCGGGCGCGGGCGGGGTCGATGGCAAGCTCGAACTGCCGTTCCCAGTCGAACGCCGCACGGGCGCGTGAGATGGCGTCGTCGCGGTCGCGCGCGCCGGGCAGGCCGCGGGCGACGTCACCCGCGTGTGCGGCGATCTTGTAGGCGACCATGCCCTGATGCACCTCCTCCGCGTCGGGCAGGCCGAGGTGTTCGGCGGGCGTGACGTAGCAGAGCAATGACGCGCCGTGACACGCGGCCGCCGTCGCGCCGATGCAGGAGGTGATGTGGTCGTAGCCGGGCGCGATGTCGGTGACGACGGGCCCCAGCACATAGAACGGCGCACCGTCGCAGATTTCCTGCTGGCGTTCCATGTTCATCTGAATCTGGTTGAACGGGACGTGGCCGGGGCCTTCGACCATCACCTGCACACCGCGCGCGCGGCAACGCCGCACAAGCTCGCCCAGCACGTCTAGCTCCGCGAACTGCGCGGTGTCGCTTGCATCGGCGAGGCAACCGGGGCGCAGGCCGTCGCCGAGCGAGACGGTCACATCGTGTTGCGCGAGGATGTCCATCACCTCGTCCCAGCGCGTGTAGAGGGGGTTCTCGGCGTTGTTCCGCGCCATCCACTCCGCCATGATCGCGCCGCCCCGGCTGACGATGCCCATAACGCGCCCCATCGCCATATCCACGTGCGCGCGCAGGAGGCCCGCATGGAGGGTCATGAAGTCAACGCCCTGCTCGGCCTGCTCGCGGATGACCTGCAACAGCAGGTCGGGGTTCATCTCCGGCACGTCGCCGTCGAGGCGCGAGACGGTCTCGTAAACAGGCACTGTGCCGAGCGGCACGGGCGAGGCGTCGAGCATCCCTTGGCGGATGGCGCACACGTCCGCGCCGACGCTCAAATCCATGACGAAGTCCGCGCCCGCGTCCAGCGCAACGCGCAGCTTCTCCAGCTCGTCGCCCTTGCCCGAGCGCGTCGGCGAACGCCCGAGGTTGGCGTTCACTTTCGTGGCGAACAGCCGCCCCACGCCGACGGGGCGCGCATGGGCGTGGGCAGGGTTCAGCGGGATGACGGCACGGCCGCTCGCAATGGCCTCACGCACTTGCGCGGCGTCCACACGCTCGTCGACGGCCACGCGGCGCATGGCTTCGGTGATGGTTCCGTTCTGGGCGGCTTGCAGTTGGGTCATAAAAATCTCCTTTTTTTTACACAGAGTTTCACAGAGGAGTCACAGAGGCACACAGAGTTTTTTAATAAATTTCTCTGTGCTCCTCTGTGTGTTCTCTGTGGTTCTCTGTGTAACATTTATTCATCCATTTAAGTTGGCTGCTTTTAGCTGCCCTGACGCGATGCGCTGGCGGACGGCCTCGAAGAGGAGGATGGTCGTGGCGGCGGCGACGTTGAGGGAGTCCGCAAGGCCGAACATGGGGATGCGTACGCGCAGGTCGGCGGCGTTCATCCATGCGTCGGTGAGGCCGTATTGCTCCGCGCCGACGACGATGGCGGTGTTGCCCGTGAGCGTCACATCGGTGTGGAGCTTGTCCGTGTGCGGCGTGGCGGCGAGGATGCTGAACCCGCGCTCGCGCAGGAACGCGATGGCGGCGTCGCTGCCCGCCTCGACCACGGGGACGGAGAAGAGCGTGCCTGTCGATGCGCGGACGACGTTGGGGTTGTGGATGTCCGTGCAGCGGTCGCAGACGATGACGGCGTGGACGCCCGCCGCGTCGGCGGAGCGCAGGATGGTGCCGAGGTTGCCGGGCTTCTCGATGGTCTCCGCGACGACGACCAGCGCGTGTTCGGGCAGCGTCAAATCGGCGAGCGTGCGGCTGAGGTGCGGGCCGACCATGAGCAGGCCCTCGGGGCGTTCGCGGTAGGCCATCTTCTCGAACACGGGCGCGGTGCAGGAATAGAGCTCCGCGCCGTGCGCTTCGCAGAGGCGGACGATCTCCGGCTCGTTGAGGTTTTTAAGGTAGAGCTCCTCGCAGAAGAAAAGCATCTGCGGCGCATAGCCGTTGTCCAGCGCGCGCTTGCACTCGCGGTAGCCCTCGACGAGCATCTGTCCCGCCTCGTCGCGGTGCGAGCGCTGGCGGAGCTTCACGACGTGCTTCACCTTCGGGTTCGCGAGCGACGTGATGGGAAAGGGGGGTGGCATGGTGAACCTCTTGTTGAATCTCTTTAACCACAATGGACACTATAGAATACACAATGGACACTATTTCCAAGATAGCGTGTCATTGCTATTGTGTCTATTGTGAAACCCATTGTGTCCATTGTGGTAAAAAATCTCCAACAATGATGTCTAGCGCCTCAATCCCGCGCCGCCGCACGGCGCTGCTGGCGCGTCAGGCTCTCGCCCGCGTCGGGCGGCGTGGCGACATCGGCGGCCGCCTTCTTCCGCCGCATCATCAGCATCTGCGCGATGGACAGCACCTGGCTGACCGTCCAGTAGAGTGAGAGCGCGGCTGGGAACGTGTAGAAGAAGAAAAGCATCATGCAGGGCATCATGATCATCATCATCCGCTGTTGCTGAGGGTCGCCGGTGGAGGGGGTGAGGGCGCTCTGCAGGCCCATCGTCGCGGCCATCAGGATGGGCAGGATGTTGAGTGACCCGATGAAGGGGATCATGCCCGCGAAGAGGTTCTCCGGCTCGCTCAGGTCGGTGATCCACAGGAACGGCGCGAAGCGCAGCTCCACCGAACTGCGCAGCACCCAGAAGAGCGCGATGAACACGGGCATCTGGATCAGCATGGGCAGGCAGCTTGCGAAGGGGTTGACCTTGTTCTCGCGGTAGCACGCCCAGGTCTCCTGCTGGAGCTTCTGCGGGTCGTCCTTGAATTTCGCCTGAATCTCTTTCAGCTTCGGCTGAATCTCCTGCATCTTCTTCATGCCGGCAGTGCTCCTGTGCGTCAGCGGCCAGAAGATGATGCGCACGAGGATGGTCAACAGGATGATGGCGATGCCCCAGCTCCCGGAGATGCGATGGAAGAAGTCAAGCGTCGGCACGAGCAGCGTGCAGACCCACCACCAGAAACCGAACTCCATCATGTCCTGCATCTGGTTGCCCATGGCCTTCAACAGCGCCAGCTTCTTCGGCCCGACGAACAGCGTGTAGTCGCGCGTCATCTCCTCGCCCTGCCCCAGCACGCACCCCGCGAAAACCATCTCCGCAGAAACCGAGTCCAGCGCGTATGCGGGCTTCGTCATGTCCCGGCGGGCCTTCAGCGCAAACCCGCTGTTCGGCGCGGCGCTGGCGAGCGCGGTCACGAAAAAGCGCGACTTGATCGCCACCCATTTCTGCGAACCGGGAATGGGGACTGTCGTAACCTCCGGCATCCCTGCCACAGAAGGCGTGCCGCTACAGCCCCCGGACGCGCCACCCGCCAAAAGCGCCTTCGTCAGCTTGTCCGAGCCCCAGTGCGTGGCCTTGAGTTTCTCGGCATCCGGCAGCGAGTCCGCGGACAGGATCTCATTCTTCGACTCGCCGCGCCCCATCACCCCGACGCCCACCGTGTTCGTGCCGAGATGGACGACCTCCTGGCTCAGGTTCTTTATCGAGTCCGAAACCTTGATCTGATAATCCGCCAGCAACTCGATGCGGCGCGTGACGACGAGGTTCTGCTCCGTCGTCGCCGTCAGCATCACCACGCGGCCGTCCGCGGCCGCCTCGATGTGATACGACGCATTCGGCGCCAGCCCCGCAACCCCCGACAACGCCAGCCCCGGCGCAGACGAGAAATCCAGCAGCACCGGCGGGTTGCCCTCGCCCGCCTTGCCGGGGCGCGTGTTGAAGCGGTTCAGCTGCACCTGCTTCACCGTCGCGCCGTGCGACGAAACGGACACCTTCACGTCGTCGCTTGACAGCTCGACGACCTCCTCCGGGAGCGCCGGCGGCGGGAGCTCAGGCGCGGCCGCCACAACAGGCGGCGGCGCATCCGCTGGACCGGGCGCGGTGATGGCCGCGTCCGTCGGGTGCCCCGTGACAAGCTCCTCCGCCTCGGCCGCCTTCTGCGCATTGAGCCGCGCCTGCTTCTGCGCCTGTGAATTGGTGTACATCATCCAGACGACCAGCATCATGGCCAGCAGGGCGGAAATAAGTTTCTCTTGTTTGTTCATAAACTCCTCTCTTTCGGCGGCACGGGATCATACCCGGAAGGCCCGAACGGCCGGCAGCGGGCCAGCCGCCGCACGGTCAGCCATGTGCCGCGCAACGCGCCGTGCGCCCGCAAGGCCTCGATGCAATACGTCGAGCACGACGGCTCGAAACGGCAGCAGTCCCCCAGCAACGGCGACAACACCACCTTGTACGCGCGCACCAGAAAAATCAGCACTGCGCACACGGCGGCGTTCAGGATCGAGAGGGGGGTTGCCGGAGAAGCCGAGGGAACCGGGCTCATCGCCTCCCCCGCGTTCACCGCCTTCCTCGACATCTTCGACATAGACACCATCCTGACATCTTTCCTACCGCCAGATTCTCAGGCGCTTGCACACGCGTTCGAAATCTTCGATCACATACTGGCATGTTTTCCCGGCCATGCCCGCCCGCGCGACCATCACCACGCCCACGCCCGGCTTCAGCCGGTGGCGCGACAAGCGGAACGTCTCGCGCAGCAGCCGCTTCGCGCGGTTACGGTCCACCGCCTTGCGGAACTTCTTCTTTGAAACGACGACGCCGACCCTGCGGTCGGCATTCGGCAACGCCAACACCCACATCGCCAGCGTCCGCCCATAGGCATCGCGCCCCGTGTCGAACACCACCCTGTAGAGCGGCGAGGGCAGGCGGGGCAGGCGGAACGACGCGGGCACCTTGCGGGGCACGCCCGTCATGATGCCCTCGGGCATCATCCCTTACACCTGCGTCAGGCGCAGGCGGCCCTTACGGCGGCGGGCGTTCAGAATCGCGCGCCCCCCCTTTGTTGCCATACGCGCGCGGAACCCGATTTTGCGGGCGCGCTTAATCTTCGACGGTTGCCAAGTCATCTTCATAATGCTCTTCTCCTACCTTTTGTCACTCAAAATGAATTGCTTAATATACCATATCCGCGCCATGCGGTCAACACGAAAAAAATGCGACACCAATGTGCGGCGACGATGAGCGCAGGACATCGCGGGCGGGGTGCTGGCGGGCCGGGTGATAGCGGACAAAAAGCCATGATGAGAATATACCCTGCGCTAGTGTCCTGTAAGATATAGATTTCACGATGGAGGGCGAGCCGTTAGACACGATGCAGGGCGGAAGCCCTGCGCTCCCGGCCGATGGAGGGCGAGCGAGCCGTTAGACATGATGCAGGGCGGAAGCCCTGCGCTCCCGGCCGATGGAGGGCGAGTCCTCGCGAGCCGTTAGACACATTGCGGTTTCCTGCCCCATTGAGGGCGCTAGCGCGAGGCGAGGCTGCTGCTCTTGTTGAGCAGGACGCCGAGCTCGGAGATGGAGGCGTAGTTGTGGCCGTGGATGGCGCTGAGGGCGGTGAGCTTGACGTAGCGGGCGCGGACGGGGGCGTCGAACACGATGCGCTGCTCTTTGGCGGTGCGCGCGAGCTTGTCCTCGGCGACTTTCTTCCAGGTCTTGCCGTCGGTGCTGACGCTGACGCGGTATTTGCGGATGAAGCCGTTCTCGCCGCCGGTGGAGCGGTTGATGATGTACAGGCCGGCGATGGGGGCCTCGTCGGCCATCTTGATGGTGACGTTGTGGGGGTAGGTCTTTTCGTCGCTGCCGTAGCGGGAGTGCCAGAAGGTGCCGGGGTTGCCGTCGAGCATCTTGGCGGCGGGGTCGCCGCCGGCCTCGGAGTCCACTTCGACGATGCTGAGCTTGGCGCGGTCGTATTTGGGGAGGTCGAAGCCGACGGCGGAGGCGAGGGCCTCGGGGCGGGGGTTCTTCTCCTCGTCGAGGCGGCGGACCCAGCAGGAGCCGCAGCGGCAGTGGTCGTAGCCGCAGGTGCCGCGGAGGGCGGGTTCGGGGTAGGAGAAGAGGTCGTTGACGGCTTCGGCGAAGTCTTTGAAGGCGGGGTCGCTCTTGTCTTTCCAGGCGTTCTTGGCTTGCCCCCAGCCTCCGGCGGCGGCGGGGAGGGGGGCCATGAGGATGCGGCTCTCGGCGGGGTTGGCGCCGTTGACGAGGGCGCAGATGGGCTGGTCGGCGAGTTCGGGGCCGAAGCGTTCCTTGACCATGGCGCGGAGGGTTTTCTCGGCGGTGGGGTCGATGTCGTAGTATTCGGTGCGGTTGTGGTTGAAGGTGCCGTAGCACTGGGCGTTCATGTCGAGCCAGTTGACGATGCGCTGGAAGTCGCGCTTGGTGATGGGGATTTTCTTGTCTTTGTGCTTCTCCATGAAGACGTTGACGAAGGTGCCGCCGAGGGCGTAGTAGTCGTAGGGGCGGGAGATGTTGTTCTCGAGGCCGTGCGACTTGCCTTTGTCGCCGATGGTCTTGGTGTAGGCGAGCAGGGCGGTGTAGGAGGAGGGCCAGTCGTGGCCGGGCTTGGGGATGAGGTTGAGGCCTTTGGGCGGATCGGCGGCCAGGCCGTGGCAGGCGATGCAGTGGCGGTCGAGGACGGGCTGGACCATCTTGAGGAAGCTGACGCCCTCGCCGTCGTCCTGGCAGAGCTCGGGGGTGAGGTCGCGGGGCTCGCGGGTGAAGAGGTTGGGGTTGGGCTTGAGGGAGACGCCGACGGGCTCGTGGCAGCCGATGCAGCCGCGCCGCTCGCCGGGGCGCAGGTAGTGGAAGCTGCGCTCGGTGAGGATGGCGCGGCCGTCTTTGTCGAGGGCCTGTATCTGGAGGGGGATCCCGGCGGGGACGCGCACGGAGACGGAGCCGTCGGGCTCGACGGGGACGGTGCCGAGGATGCGCTTGGGGGCGGCGTTGGGGACGTCGCGGCTGATCTTGTCGCTGCTGGGGATGTTCTTGACGTAGATCTGGTTGAAGCGCAGGAACTTGATGTCGCCGGGCTTGATCTTGCCCTCGGGGTCGTTGCGCGTGAGGTTCACGTCCTGCACCATATAGACGCCGGTCTCCTTGTCCTTGCCTTTGAGGGTGGCGATGTCGGGCAGCTGGTTGGGGATGATGGACGGCAGTTTCTGCGCGACGACGGGGACGGGCGAGAAGCAGGCCGCGTCGGTGTCGATGTAAAGCGGCTCGCGCCCGCCGAAGTCGTCCACCAGCGCGATGATGTAGGGCGTCTCGGGCGGGAGGCGGCCCTGGCTGTGGACCTCCACGGGCGAGTACGTCGCGAGGAATAGGTTCTCGTTCAGCGGCCACGGGGTGCTGTACTGGCCGTGGGTGCTGTAGCCCGTCTCGTTCGACTCGCCGTAGAGGACCTCGGGCGTGATGCGCGTGACGGCGTCGGGGCCGTTCTCGCCCTTGGTGATGTCGATGAGGATGATGGTCCCGGCGTGGTAGTTGTGGTGGCCCATGCCGTTGGCCAGCACCTTCAGCGTGCCGGGGATGGCGCGCGCCTCGGAGATCATCAGCGGGTAGATCGTGTCGTTGCCGTAGTAGTGCGAGATCATCGTGCCGTCCGGCCGCTTCCACCAGAGCTTGTGGAACTCCATCTCGTGGCGGTCCACGTACTCCCAGCGCGTGAAGAGGATGCGGCCGTCGGGCAGGACGCTGGGCGTGGTCTCGTTCTCGATGCCGTAGGAAAGCTGCGTGATGTTGTCGCCGTTCTTGTCGCACCGGTACAGCACGAAGGTCGGCGCGAACCGCCCGCCGTGGCACCGCCCGAAATTCTGCGAGCGCGACGACACGAACGCGATGTCCCCGTTCGGCAGGTAGCACGGATCCTCGTCCTCCACAGGGACGGTCAGGCGACTCTCCCACGTCGCGAGCTTATCGCGCTCCGTCCCCGTCAGCTGCCGCACCGACGAGCCGTCCACCGCCGCCTCGTAAAGGTAGAACGTCTGATGGTTGCGCTCCTTCTTATGCTCCGCGAAACCGAACACGACGCGCTTCGCGTCGAACGACAGGCACGGCTTCTGGTACGCGCCCACCGGCAGCTTGCCCGCCAGCAGCGGCGTGGCCTTCGGGTTCTCCGTGCGCCAGCCCGTGATGACCGTCGGCCCCTGACCCGCGCGGCTCTCCGCGCCACGGTACTGGTCGCAATTGTGGCTGTAGCGCGTCGGCGGGTTCTTGTTCACGAGCAGCTTCTCGAACTGCAACGCCGGATGCACAAACAGGATCGCCCGCCGCGCCGCGAACGCGCGCGCGAACAGCCCCGAACCGTCCGGCACGCTGTCCTTGCCCCACGCCGCCTGAATGTCCTTCTCCAGCGCATCCAGCTCACGGAGCGCGGCAGACGGCGGCGTCGCGCCCGCCTTCTTCACGAGCTCAACCGTCTTACGCGCAAGCTCCACACGCTCACGCGCCTGACCGAGGTAAAACCACTCGCGCACCTGCCCGCACTGCTCGATGCCGACATCCCCGCGCCGCAGCGGGTCCGCCTTCTTGCGCAGATCCTCCGGCATCTTGTTCGCATAGCGGTTGGTGATTTCCTTTATGCCGCCGCCGGGGATCCACTCCCCGCTGTTCCAGATGCGCAAGGCGCGTTCGCGCTCCACCTCCGCGATCGCCACGGGCGTCTCGCACAAGCGGACGATGTTATTGTTGATCCAGTCGCCCTCCTTGCCTTGGATAGCCTTCCACCAAGCCTCACCCGCCGCCTGCGCGGAACACGCGCAGACGCAAACCCATACGGACACAAACGCCGCAATCTTTTTCATCGCCATCTCTTTTCCCCCGAAAATACGACAATCCGAAAATCGTGAAATAGTATAAGATAATTCGGCCAGAGGGCGCAAGCGGAAAAGAAGGAGATTTTTCCCTTGGAAACGTGTCGATTAAAGACTTGGCAGGGACACGGCAACCGTTTATACTGTTGTCCCGATTTGAAGCCAAGGAGTCTGTATGAAAAGTGTCCCGAGTTTGTTTGCCAGCAGTGTGTTCAATGATGCCGCGATGCGGGAGCGTTTGCCGAAGGACGTTTACAGGGCGCTGCGGAAGACGATGTCGCAGGCCACGCATCTGGAACTGGACGTGGCGAACGTCGTCGCGAGCGCGATGAAGGACTGGGCCGTGGAGCGCGGCGTGACGCATTACACGCACTGGTTCCAGCCCATGACGGGCATCACGGCGGAGAAGCACGACAGCTTCATCTCGCCCACCGCGGACGGCCGCGTCATCATGGAGTTCTCGGGCAAGGAGCTGGTGCGCGGCGAGCCGGATGCGTCGAGCTTCCCGTCGGGCGGCCTGCGCGCGACGTTCGAGGCGCGTGGCTACACGGTCTGGGACACGACCTCCTACGCGTTCATCAAGGACGGGACGCTGTGCATCCCCACGGCGTTCTGCTCGTACAGCGGCGAGTCTCTGGACAAGAAGACGCCGCTGCTGCGCTCGATGGAGGCGATCGACAGGCAGGCGCGGCGCATCCTCGCGTGCTTCGGGAACACGGCCGTGCGGCGCGTCGTGCCGGAGGTCGGCGCGGAGCAGGAGTATTTCCTCATCGACAAGGCGGTGTACCTGAAACGCCCGGACCTGATCTGCGCGGGGCGCACGCTCTTCGGTGCGCCGCCGCCGAAGGGGCAGGAGCTCGAGGACCATTACTTCGGCACGCTGAAGCCGAGGGTCTCGGCCTACATGAAGGAGCTCGACGAGGAGCTCTGGAAGCTGGGCATCTGCGCCAAGACGAAGCACAACGAGGTCGCGCCCGCGCAGCATGAGCTCGCCCCGATTTTCGCGACCACGAACATCGCCACCGACCACAACCAGCTCACCATGGAATTGATGAAGAGCATCGCGAACAAGCACGGCATGGCGTGCCTGCTGCACGAGAAACCCTTCGCCGGGGTCAACGGCAGCGGCAAGCACAACAACTGGTCCATCTCCACCGATGCGGGCGTCAACCTGCTGGAGCCGGGCGAGACGCCTTACGCGAACGCGCAGTTCCTGCTGTTCCTCGTGGCCGTCATCAAGGCGGTGGACGAGCATCAGGATCTGTTGCGCGTGTCCGTGGCGAGCGCGGGCAACGACCACCGCCTCGGCGCGAACGAGGCCCCGCCCGCCATCGTGTCGATGTTCTTGGGCGAGGAGCTGACGCAGATCCTGGAGGCGATCGAGTCGGGCAAGGGGTATTGCAACAAGAGGAAGCGCCCGATGGAGATCGGGGTCTCGGTGCTGCCGCATTTCCCGAAGGACACGACGGACCGCAACCGCACCTCGCCCCTCGCGTTCACGGGCAACAAGTTCGAGTTCCGCATGCTCGGCTCGATGTTCTCCGTGGCGGGCCCAAACATCGTGCTGAACACCATCGTCGCGGAGTCCCTGCGGCAGTTCGCGGACGCGCTGGAGAAATCGAAGGACTTCACGAGGGACTTGGCCGCGCTCGTCAAAAAGACGTTCAGCGCACACAAGCGCATCATCTTCAACGGCAACAACTACGCCGACGAGTGGGTCGCCAAGGCGAAGGCACGCGGGCTCTCCAACTTGAAGACGACGGTGGACGCGCTGCCCGCGTTCATCTCCAAGGAGAGCGTCAAGCTGTTTACGAAGCACCACGTCTTCTCCGCGACGGAGCTCCACTCGCGCTACGAGATCCTCATGGAGAACTATTGCAAGACGCTACACATCGAGGCGCTTACGATGCTGGACTTGGTCAAGGGCGGCATCATCCCCGCGTGCATCGCCTATCAAAACGAAATCGCCACGCTGCTGACGCACAAGAAGGCGCTCGGCGGCCACCCGCTGTACGCGACGGCGCTGGAGGACGACCTGCTCCAGAAAATCTCAGGCCTCTCCGCCTCCCTGCTGGCGAAACTGGACACCCTCGAAAAGGTGCTGGCGGGCGCGAAGAAAGCAAGCGGCGTTCTTGCCCACGCGCGTTTCTACCGCGACAAGGTATTCGCCGCCATGGCGGAGCTCCGCCTTGACGTTGACAAGCTCGAGACGCTTGTCGCGAAAAAACACTGGCCCTTGCCGAGCTATGTGGATATGCTCTACAGTGTGGTGTAACGCAAAGGAGAAAAACGCCATGACACGGAACGATGTCTTAAAGTCGCAAACCTGAAATGAACCGCGAACGACACGGACGACGCGAAAATTGATGAAGGGTTTTTTCAGGCAGGATTGACAGGATTGTTTTCTCAATCTAAAATCCCAAATTTAAAATTCCTCTGCGCGAGCAATGAGGCCGAAGATTTGTCTTGCGCGGCAAGGTTTGCTGGGGTATGCTCATGGGACACTTACTCAATGGAGGTAAAGATGAAACTGATTCAGGCTGTTTGTTTTGTCGGTATTGCTCTGGTGGCGCTATTCCTCGCGGGCTGCGGCCCGGTCTGAGCGTCATGAGCGTCCGGCGCTACTGGGATTGCGCGCGGCTGAACGCCCGCGTCACGCGCCTGTTGCTGACGGGCCGTTGGCTGCAAAAGGATGACATCGCGCGGAGTTATGACCGCCTCGCCAGCGCGTATGACGAGGCGTGGCTGGTCTATCTGCAAGGCACGACCGCCCGCTTGCTCGGGCTGCTGCCCGGGGCCCTCCCGCAGGGCGCGGTGCTGGACGTGGGCTGCGGGACGGGCTTCGCGTGCCGCTGGCTGGCGCGGCGTTACCCGTCGCGTGAAATCCGCGCGTGCGACATCTCCGGGGGGATGCTCGCGGAGGCGCGGCGCCTCCAGCCTTCGCCGCAGGTGACGTGGGCGGCGGAGGATATGCTGGCGTTCCTGCGCCGTCAGCCGGACGGGTCGGCGGCGCTGGTGACGGCGGCGTGGTCGGCGGGCTATTCGGATTACCGCCGCGTGTTCCGCGAGGCGCGGCGCGTGCTGTGCGGGGGCGGGCGGCTCGCGCTCGTCGTGAACCTCGCGGACACGCTCGCGCCGCTGCGCCGCGCGTTCCGCTATTGTATGCAGGCGCACGCGGGGGAGGTGCGCTGCCTGGCGCGGTTCCCGTTCCCGAGGGACGCGGGCGCGGTGCGTTCCGCGCTGGCCGCGGCGGGGTTCGCGGTCGAGGCGTTCGAGGACGGGGCCTGCCCCGTCGCGCCGCAGGTCACGCCGGACGGGCGGAGGCTGCCGTGGCTGCTGCGGACGGGGACGCTGGCGGGGTTCGACGCGATGCTGCCGCTCGACGGCGGCGCGGTGGCGGAGACGTTCGAGGCGCGGCTGGCGGCGGACCCGGAGCCGATCGCGCACCATTACGCATTGGGTGTGGGGGTTCGGCCATGAGCGTGAGGTTTCATCAGATTGCCGCGCTGGTCTTGGACGCGCGTGTGCGCGGGCCTGCGCTGGAGGCGCTGCGGAAGATGCGCGCGAAGGGCGTGCGGCGGCTGCCCGAGGAGGTGTTCAGCCTGAGGCGCGGGCGGCTGGGCGCGGCGGCGGCGTACCGCTTCCTGCGCGGGTGGCTGGACGGCGAGCGCCTGACGCGCCACAACGGGCAGTGGGTGCTGAACTCGTTCATGCCGCCGTTCCCCGGCGCGGCGTACAACCGCCTCTTCGACAATATGTTTTCCGGCCGCCACCTGAGCCCCGTCTCGGCGTTCCTCGCGGTGACGGCCCGCTGCCCGGCGCGGTGCCCGCATTGCAGCCACGGCGGGCGGCGCAACGGCGCGGAGCTCTCGACGGGCGAGACGCTGGACGTCATCCGCCAGCTGCACGGGCTGGGCGCGAGCATCATCGGGTTCACGGGCGGCGAGCCGTGCCTGCGCGGGGATCTGCCGTCGCTCGTGCGCGCCGCGTCCGAGGGCGGCGCGGCGACGATCCTCTTCACGTCGGGCTTCGGGCTCACCGACGCGCTGCTGGCGGAACTGCGCGAGGCCGGGCTGTGGTCGGTCTGCGTGAGCATCGACTCCGACACCGCGCAGGAACACGACGCGGGGCGCGGCGAAGGGAGCTTCGCGGCCGTCGTGTCCGCGCTGCGCCGCGCCAAGGCCGGCGGGTTCTACACCATGGCCGGGACGCTCGCGACGCCCGCGTTCGTGGCCACAGGCCGCTACCGCCGCGTTCACGATTTCCTCGCCACGCTCGGCGCGCACGAGATGCGCATCGTCGAGGCCATGCCGTGCGGCAACCTCGTCTCCTGCGCCGACGACGCATTCCTGTCAACGGCACAGGTCGCGGAGCTGCGCCGCTTCCACGCGGACATGAACCGTCGGCGCGGCGGCCCGAAGGTGTGCGCCTTCAACCAAGTCGAGAGCCCCGAGGTGTTCGGGTGCGGCGCCGGGACGCAGCACCTGTTCATCGGTCCCGACGGGACGGTCTGCCCGTGCGACTTCACGCCGCTCGGCTTCGGCAGCGTCCGCGACGCGCCCCTCGCCGACCTGTGGCGCGCGATGAACCTCGCGATGGGCGACAACCCCCGCACGCACTGCTTCGTCCACAAGAACCGCGCCGCCATCCGCGCCCGCGCCGACGCCGGCTACCCCCTCCCCCCCGACATCAGCGAAGCCATCTGCCGCGCCGCCGCCCCAGAGCCGCTGCCCGGCTATTTCGCGCTCGTCACGCAGGGAGGGAACGGAGAATGAATATCCAATATCCAACACGGAATAATCAATGTCCAAGTGGGATGCGCTCTGAGGGGGGCAGCGCATGGTGTCCCGCCATGACGGGCGTAGAGACGGATGATTATCCGTCTCCAGAGGGCAATGACCTGAAGGGCAAAGCCCTTCCGTATCATAGGAAGGAACCCCCATTGGCACAGGCGCGACCAATGTGGCATGAGAATATCCAATGCCCAAGTGGGATGCGCTCTGAGGGGGGCAGCGCATGGTATCCCGCCATGACGGGCGTAGAGACGGATGATTATCCGTCTCCAGAGGGCAATGCCCTGAAGGGCGAAGCCCTTCCGTATCATAGGAAGGAACCCCCATTGGCACAGGCGCGACCAATGGGGCATGAGAATGTCCAATACCCAAGTGGGATGCGCTATGAGGGGGGCAGCGCATGGCGTCCCGCCATGACGGGCGTAGAGACGGATGATTATCCGTCTCCAGAGGGCAATGGTCTGAAGGGCGAAGCCCTTCCGTATCATAGCGCAGGGCAACGCCCTGCGTTGGGGCAACGTAACGCAATCAAGGCTGAAAGCCCTCGGGAATATCCAATATCCAACACGGAATATCCAACATCCAAGTTAAATGCGCTCTGGAGGCCGCGCATCCCATCCCTCCGCGCAGGAATTGTTAATTATGAATTATGCATTATGCATTGGCGCAAGGCCTTTGGCCTTGATTACGTGATGCGTCCTTTTCTGGGCAATGCCAGACAGCGGTTTCGGAGAAACCTCCCTAACCATGTGTCTCTTTACCCCGAAGGGGTTACATCACCCAGCGTAGGGCAACGCCCTACGAATTGCGGCACAACGGATTGTAGCCCTGTAAGGGCGACATCCGATTTGATTTCGCCCTTTCAGGGCTTACTTACACCCAAGGAAACGAAAAAAGGAGTGACACATGAAAATAAACAAGGCGGTCGGGTTTGTCCTGGCCAGCATGGCGGCCGGGTTTTTGAGCGGGATAGCCAACCTTACGTTTAGCGTTCCGGGCGCTCTCATGGGGGGTGCGCTGGCAATAGGGGTGCTGGCCTGTGACGTGTGGCGCGAACGCAAAGGGGCGCTGCCTGTCGGGGCGACGCTGGCGGTCGCGGCCGCCGTGTCGCTTGCGGTGTCTCCGCTTGTTACCGGCTGGCGGGTTATGTTCCCCTCCGATGAAATCGATTCCAATATTAACTTTGCCGCGTTTGCGTACACAGGGCTGAACTGCCTTTCGATCTCGTGGGGCGTTCTCCTTTACTACAGGAGCCATTCGCTGAGGCAGGGGAGGCTGTTGCTGAAAGGCTTCCTCTTTTTGGTGATGATGCCTTCGCTCGGCCTATTGCCGCGTTTGCTTTTGCACTTTCGCCCTGATCCCTTCCGCGAGGAAATACCGGAGTTGTTTTGGATTATGGTGCTGTGCATTTGGGGCGGCCTGATGCTGTTCCTCCTGCTCTGGGGGCTAACCGCCAAGCTGTTCGGGATTTTCTCTCACAGAGGCGCAGAGATTGTAGGGGCGGTTCGCGAACCGCCCTCTGCCCAAGACACAGAAAATAGCACCGACACCGAAAGGAGTGACACATGAAAATAAACAAAGCGGTCGGGTTTGTCCTGACCAGCATGGCGGCCGGGTTTTTGAGCGGGATATTCGCGCCTCATGTCTGGGGCGTAAGGGGTGCTATCTTCGGGGGGATGCTGGCATTAGGAGTGCTGGCGTATAAAAAGCACGGCGAACGGAAAGGGCATTTGGCAGTCGCGCAAGCCCTGCTTATCGCTATTGCCCTTTCGCTTGCCGCAACGTTGCTCATCTGGGGCTGGTAGGCCATGCTTCGCTTCGTCGAGTTCGAGCCAGAGTTTGTAATGTACCTGGGGAAGCAGGGTGCCAACGCACATTATGCTTGCACACTTTTGAGCGGTTCTTTGATTTCGCTGAGCATGCTGCTTTGCTTCAGGAGTTATTCGCTTCGGCGACGGTGGTTTGTGAAGGGGTTGTTTTTTGTGCTGATGCCTTTGTTGAGTGTGATTCCTCGCACCATTCTGTTTGTCCGAAAGGAAGGCGAGATACCCGTGGATATTATTGGGCTGTCTGCGCTTTACTGCTTGATATGCGGTCTGCTTCCCTTCCTCCTGCTGTGGGGGCTAACCGCCAAGCTGTTCGGGATTTTCTCTCACAGAGGCGCAGAGATTGTAGGGGCGGTTCGCGAACCGCCCTCTGCCCAAGGCACGGAAAATTGCACCGACATCGAAAGGAGCGACACATGAAAACAGTGAAGGCAATCGGGTTTGTCGTCGCCGCGATGGGGGCGGGGGTGTTGAGCGGGTGCAACGACCCTTGGGGTTACGGTGTCCGGGGGGCGGTGCTGGGCGGCGTGTTGGCGGCCGGGGTGATTGTGTGCGAGCGCTGGCGGCAACGCAAGGGCGCGCTGCCGCTTGGGGTGACGCTGTCGGTCGCGGTCGCCGCCGCGCTTGCCGTGACGTTGATTCTCGAGCCTCGCAGGTTTGTTATGACTGTCAACAACGGGCTTGAGAATCGGCATCCCTTCGTCAGTCCCGAGACGGCCTGGGTGTTCTTGACGTGCCTGTTGATCGCGTGCGGCTTACTCTTGTGCCACAGGAGCTACTCGCTCCGCCAGCGGTGGTTCGTGAGGGGCTTGCTTTTCTGGGGGGTGTCCGCCCTGAGCCTGTTCCCGCGCGCCGCTCTTTTCGGTGAGACAATCGTCTCGCTCTTCACCAACTCCTTCATGCGTGTCTGCTACGTCGGCGGGCTGTTCGCGTTCCTCCTGCTGTGGGGGCTGGCCGCTTGGGCGTTCGGATTTTTCCGCACGCCAGGAGGAGGCTCTACTTCCCGCCCCACGAATCTTTGAGGGTGACGGTGCGGTTGAAGACGGGGGCGCCGGGGGTGCTATCGCGGGTGTCGGCGCAAAAATAGCCGGTGCGCTCGAACTGGAAGGTGTCGCCGGGTTGCGCGTCCGCGAGGGCTGGCTCACAGTAGGCGGTGACGGCCTTGCAGGAGTCGGGGTTGAGGAACGCCAGGAAATCCTTTGTGTCGTCGCCGAGGGGGTCGGGGACGGTGAAGAGGCGGTCGTAGAGGCGCACCCGCAGCGGCACGGCGTGTTGCGCGGAGACCCAGTGGATGGTGCCTTTGACCTTGCGGCCGTCGGGGGCGTTGCCGCCTTTGGAGGCGGGGTCGTAGGTGCCGTGGATCTCGGTGACGTTGCCGCCCGCGTCTTTGACGACGTGGGTGCAGAGGAACAGGCACGCGCCGCGCAGGCGCACCTCTTGGCCGGGGGTCATGCGGAAAAACTTTTTGGCGGGGACTTCCATGAAGTCGTCGCGCTCGATCCACAGCTCGCGGCTGAAGGGTATCTGGCGCGTCCCGGCGGCGGGGTCCTCGGGGTTGTTCTGCGCCTCGGCGTGGTCGGTGGCGCCGTCGGGGAAGTTGTCGATGACGACCTTGACGGGGTCGAGCACGGCCATGCGGCGGAGGGCGGTTTTGTTGAGGTCGTCGCGGATGCAGTATTCGAGGAGCGCGGCGTCGGTCTCGCTGTTGTATTTGGAGACGCCGACGCGCTCGCAGAAGTCGCGGATGGCGGCGGGGGTGTAGCCGCGTCGGCGCAGGCCGCAGACGGTGGGCATGCGCGGGTCGTCCCAGCCTTCGACGTGGCCGTCCTGCACGAGCTGGAGGAGCTTGCGCTTGCTCATCACGGTGTAGGTGATGTTGAGGCGGGCGAACTCGCGCTGCTGCGGGCGTATCTTCACGCTGTTGCGCACGACGAGCAGCCCCATCTCGTCCATGCGGTCGATGACCCAGTCGTAGAGTGGGCGGTGGACCTCGAACTCGAGCGTGCACATGGAATGCGTGACGCCCTCGAACGCGTCCTCGATGGGGTGCGCGAAGTCGTACATCGGGTAGACGCACCACGTGTCGCCCGCGTGGTAGTGCGGGACGTGCAGGATGCGGTAGATGACCGGGTCGCGGAAATGGATGTTGGGCGAGGCCATGTCGATTTTCGCGCGGAGGCACATCTCGCCCTCGGCAAACGCGCCGGCCTTCATGCGGCGGAAGAGCGCGAGGTTCTCCTCGGGCGGGCGATTGCGCGTGGGGCTTTCCCTGCCCGGCTGGGTCGGGACGCCGCGATACGTTTTCCACTCCTCTTGGCTGAGCGCGCACACATACGCGTGACCGCTCGTGATAAGGTTCTCCGCGATTTCATACATCTTGTCGAACAGGTCGGCGGCGTTGTAGAAGCCCTCGCCCCAGTCGAACCCGAGCCAGCGGATGTCCTCTTTGATGCTGTCGGCGTACTCGTCGGACTCCTTGGACGGGTTGGTGTCGTCCATGCGGAGGTTGCACTGCCCGCCGAACTCACGCGCCATGCCGAAGTCGATGCAGATGGCCTTGGCGTGGCCGATGTGGATGTAGCCGTTCGGCTCCGGCGGGAAGCGCGTCACGACAAGCCCGCCTGTCTTGCCCGCCGCCACATCCTCCGCAATCCACTGCTTCAAAAAATGCCGCCCGGTGTCGGACTCGTTCGATTTGATTTCGTTGCTCATAGGGTTCTCTTTTAGACAGGATTGACAGGATGATTTTTAGACAGGATTAACAGGATGATTTTCAGACAGGATTGACAGGATGGTTTTAGACAGGATTGACAGGATTGAGAGGATTAACAGGATTGGGATTAACAGTCTCAAATCGGAGCTGCCTTCGTGACCTTTGTGCCTTTGTGCGAGAAAAAAGAAATGGATATTGGATATTCACTTTTCGGGTTTCCAGACTTTCACTTGGACATTCTTTTTCCGGCCCCATTTCAGGGCTTCGCTGTGGGAGGGGAACCAGAGATCCAGCTTGTTGCCCGTGATCGCGCCGCCGCGATCCTCGACGCGCCCGTAGCCGTAGCCTTCCACATGGACAATCGTGCCGAACGGCAGCGCGGACGTGTCCGCCGCGACCGTGCCGAGGCGCGCGCGCGTGCCGCTGGCCGTCACGCCGACCTCCTTGGGCTTGCCCTTGTTCGGGCCTTTGCTGATGACCGGCGACCCGAAGCCGAGGTAGGGCCGGTACCAGCTGCAGCACTCGCCGCAATTACAGTAGCCCGTGACCTCCATGGTCATCACCACGGGCTGGCGGCCCTCGGGCGGGCGTATCGTGTTGCTCACGCACCCGGACACCCAGACCAGCAACGGCAACGCCGCGCCCGCGAGTACGGCGGCGGCATATCGGCTAACCGCCCTATAGTCAACCCGAATCGATTCGGATCGATTCGGATCGAAACGGCGGTTCCGGCGAAAATACCCTGCCCAAGGAAACCGAAACATGGCGCCATCCCTCACAGGCCCTGCCCGCAGCACTTCTTGTACTTCTTGCCGCTGCCGCACGGGCAGGGGTCGTTACGGCCGACGGTTTTCGCGGCCGCGGCCGGCAGGGACTTGGTCTCCTGCGGCTTGTCCATGGACGCGAGCATGGCATCGAAGTTCTGCACGGCGGACTGCGGGACGTCCGCAGAGATCGGGCGTTGCGGGGCGTCCTCGGAAGAGGTCGTCTGTATGCCGCCAGCCAGGATGTTGATGTCGTTATGCACGGTCTGGATGTGGATCGGGGAACGCATCATGCGCTGGAAGCTCTGGAGCGTGGTGGCCTTGAATACGGAGGTCGCGACCTCCGCCTTGATCTGCGCCATCAGCGCGCTGAACATCCCGAAGGCCTCGCGCTTGTACTCGACGAGCGGGTCGCGCTGGCCGTAGGCGCGGAGGTTCACGCCGTGGCGCAGCTCGTCCATCGCGCGGAGGTAGTCCTGCCACTGCCGGTCAATGCAGCTCAGGAACACCGTGCGCTCCATCATCGGCAGGACGTCCGGGTCCTCCAACGAGCACTTCAGATTGTACGCCTCTGATACGAGGGCGAAAATCCGCTCGGCGGCTTCCTCTGGCTTGCCCTTGAATCCGGCGACCTCGTCCAGCGTGAGCGGCACGGGGAACGTGTCCGAGACCCAGTCCACCAGCTCCTGCGGCTCGGCGTCCTTCGGCGAGCTCATGAACTTCTCGCACTGCGTGAGGATGAGGTCGTTGAACACGTCGAGGATACGCTCGTGCGCGCTGTCGGACATCAGGATTTCACCGCGCAGATCATACACGACCGAACGCTGCTTGTTCATCACGTCGTCGTATTCGAGCGTGCGCTTGCGGATGGCGAAGTTCTGCTGCTCGACGCGCCGCTGGGCGGTCTCGACCGAGCGGTTGAGCCACTTGTGCTCCAGCGCCTCGCCCTCCTGCATCCCAAGGTGCGTCATGATTTTAGAGATGCGGTCCGAGCCGAACAGGCGCATCAGCGGATCCTCGAGCGAGATGTAGAACTGCGATGAGCCGGGGTCACCCTGGCGCGCGCAACGCCCGCGCAGCTGGCGGTCGATGCGGCGCGACTCATGGCGCTCGGACCCGATGACGTGCAGGCCGCACGGCTTCTCGAGGAGGAGGTCGCGGAGCGTCTTGTGGCCGTTGTCGTAGGGCACGTCGAGCTTGACCTGCGACTTGATGCTCGTCTCCGGCACCCAGACCACGCCCTCGCCGAGCTTGATGTCCGTGCCGCGCCCGGCCATGTTGGTGGCGATGGTGACCATGCCGGGCTGGCCGGCCAGCGAGACAATCTCCGCCTCGCGCGCGTGGTTCTTCGCGTTCAGCACGTTGTGCGGGATTTTCGCGAGGCGCAGGAGGCGGCTCAGGATCTCCGAGGTCTCGACCGTCACCGTGCCGAGCAGCACGGGCTGGCCGTTCGTATGGCGCTTCAGCACCTCGTCGATGATGGCCTTGTACTTCTCGCGCTGGGACTTGTAGATCTGGTCGTTGCCGTCCACGCGGCGCACGGGGCGGTTGGTCGGGATAACCATGACGCCGAGCTTATAGATGTCGGTGAACTCGACGGCCTCCGTCTCGGCCGTGCCGGTCATGCCCGCGAGCTTCTTGTAGAGGCGGAAATAATTCTGGATGGTGATGGTCGCAAGAGTCTGCGTCTCGCGCTCGATCTCCACGCCCTCCTTCGCCTCGACGGCCTGATGCAGCCCGTCGCTCCAGCGGCGGCCGGGCAGCACGCGCCCCGTGAACTCATCCACGATGTAAACATGGTTGTCCTGCACCACATACTCCACGTCCTTCTCGTAGAGGCAGTAGGCGCGGAGCAGCTGGTCCACGTTGTGCACGCGCTCGCTGCGCATCATGAAATCCGCCTGTATCTGCTGGCGGCGCTTGGCGCGCTCCTCGGCGGAGAGCGTCGCGTCGCCGTCCAGCGCGGACATCGCGCTCACCAGATCCGGCATGACGAACATCTCCGGGTCCGCCGGCGAGAGCGCCTCATGGCCCTTGTCGGTGAGCGCCACCTCGCGGGTACGCTCGTCAATCGTGAAGTAGAGCACCTCGCGCAAGTCGCGGGACAACTCCTTGCGCATATCCGAGTGCATCATGGTCTCGACCTGCTCATGCAGCCTGCGGATGGAGGCATCCTCCAGCATGTGCAGGAACTGCTTGTGCTTCGGCATCCCGTGATACACCTGATAGAGCTTGTGCATCGCCGCCTCGTCATCGGACGCGTCAAGCGCTTTGCGGATATCGGAGATAAAGCCGTTGCAGACTTCCATCTGCTGGCGCACGAGGCGTTCCACGCGCGGCTTGAGCTCCACATACTGCGCCGTGGACGAGTGCGCCGCCGGGCCCGAGATGATGAGCGGCGTGCGCGCCTCGTCGATGAGGATGCTGTCCACCTCGTCAACGATGGCGTAGTGGTGGCCGTTCTGCACGACCTGCGACGGCTCGACCGCCATGCCGTTGTCGCGCAGGTAGTCGAAGCCGAACTCGCTGTTCGTGCCGTAGGTGATGTCGCACGCGTACTGCTGGCGGCGCTCGGACGACGACATGCTGTTCTGGATGCACCCGACCGTCAGCCCGAGATAGGTGTAGAGGTGCCCCATCCACTGCGCGTCGCGGCGGGCCAGGTAATCGTTCACGGTCACGAGCTGCACGTTCTTGCCGCCCAGCGCGTTCAGGTAGAGCGGCAGCGTCGCGGAGAGCGTCTTGCCCTCGCCCGTCTGCATCTCCGCGATCTTGCCCTGATGCAGCGCGATGCCGCCGATGAGCTGCACGTCGAACGGCACCATGTCCCACGCCAGCTCATGCCCGCACACCACTGCGGTCGAGCCGCACAAACGGCGGCACGCATTCTTGACCGCCGCGAACGCCTCGCACAGGATGTCATCGAGCGTCTCGCCCTTCGCCACGCGGTCCTTGAACTCCTGCGTCTTCGCCTTCAGCTGCTCCTCCGTGAGCGACTGATACTCCACCTCCAACGCATTGATTTTGTCAATCGTCGGCTTCAACCGCTTGATGTCGCGGTCATTCTTCGTCCCGAAAATAGCTTTTATCAGATTCATACAAACACCTTAAACACTCGTCTCGCCCATTCTTCCTGATAAGGGCAAATAGAATTCATAAGAATAGCAAAAAAAACGGCAGATGACTAGCGATTAGTTTTGCGTTTCGCACGCTAGACAGTCGCGTTCCAGCCGATGGCGTCGATGGCGTCGGCGATGGCGAAGAGGAAGTTCTCTTCGGTGTCGGTGATGATGCCGTCGTGGCTGGCGATGTCGTGGCAGGCTTGCATGAGCTCGCGCTTGAAGAGGGGCGGGAGGCGTTCGAGCTTGGAGAGCACGGCATCGAATGCGTCGAAGTCACGGAGCGCGGCGGAATCGGTCATCACGAGCTCACCCGTGTACGGCGTCACACGCTGTTTTCCGACTTCCCATGCGGCTTGCACGGCTTGCGCGTCGTCCGCGCCGGAGTCGGCGACCATGGACAGCACGTGGGCGATTTCGGTCGCGAGCTCTTTTGGGGGGACGGTCGATTGGCGGGCGTGGGCGAGCGCGGCGTCGGTCTGGAGGCGGCGGCGGATCATGCAGGTGAGCGCGAACTCGAAGGGCTCGATCACGCCGTCGGCGCGGACGAGTTTGTCGATGCTGGCGCAGAAGGCGGCGAGGTTGTCGGGCGCGGCGTTGCGGAGGGTGGCGACGGCGAGCTCGCAGACGATGCGGCGCTGGCGCACGGTCCAGCCTCTCATGCGTTCCTGCCACGCGAGGCACGCGGCGGTCATGTCGGTGTCGTTCTCGAAGCGGTGGGGCAGCATCTCGAGTTGCCTGTCGCGGATGTTCGTGTCGTTGTTGTCGAGCAACGCGCCGCACACGCAGCATTCGGCGGAGAGTGGGTCGTGGAGCATGTCGCGGTCGTCGTCGGAGAGCCACGAGAGGTCGATCGGGAGAGGGGGCGGGGCCATATTCGGTGGTTGCGCCGCCTTGGCGGTCTCGGGGAGCGGAGGTGGCACGGCATCGCCACCCTCGTAGCGCAGGGCGCGGCGGACGCCGTACATGGTGTTGCGGATGACGCGTTCGTCTTCGGCATCCATGCCGTCGGCACTGGCTTTCGGGGGGGCTTTCGCGTCATCGGCGCGACGCTGAAGCAGGGCCTGAGTCTCGGCGAAATCCCCGTTGAAGCCCGGCTCGATTGTGCGGATGCGCACGAGGAGCGGCGGGTGCGTGGCGAACATGCTCTTCAGCCCCGAGGCGAAAAGCATGTGCGAGACATCGGCCGTGTTGGGCGCGGTGAGGGCGCTGGTCTTGGCGCCGATGAGTTTCAGCGCGCTCGCAAGCCCGCCGGGGTTGCGCGTGAACTGCACCGCCGATGCGTCCGCCAGGAACTCGCGCTGGCGCGAGACGCTGCTCTGGATCAGACGGCCGAAGAAAACGCCGATCTGCCCGACCAGCCAGAGGATGAGGCCGAACAGGATCAGCGCGAGTTTCGCCCCACCGCTGTTGTCTTTTTCTTTGCGGGACGACGACGACTTCATCCGCGCCGTCATCCGTATGATGAACATGCCAATAATCGCAATCGCTAAAATGCCGTGAAGGATACCGACGAGGCGGATGTTCAGGCGCATATCGCCGTTGAGGATGTGGCTGAACTCATGCCCGATGACCCCTTGCAGCTCGTCGCGGTTCAGCGTTTCCAGCAGGCCGCGCGTGACCGCCACCGCCGCGTCCTTTGACGAGAACCCCGCCGCGAACGCGTTCATGCCGCGCTCCCTGTCGAGGACATAGACGCTCGGCATGGCGATGCCCGCCGCGAGCGCCATCTCCTCCACCACGTTCAGGAGGCGCCGCTCGCGCAGGTCGCGCGTCGTCGGCAAAATCTTGCGCCCGCCCATGGACTCGGCCACCACCGAGCCGCCGGAGCGCAGCTTCGCGATTTTGTACAGCGACGTGAACCCGATGAGCGCGAGCGTCAGCCCGAACACCCACAACGCAAAATCCCGGTTAAAGGCGATGCTCGTGAACGTGGGAACGAACTCGGATTGTGTCGAGCGGGGGGGCGAGTCGTCGTCATCCCCCCCCCCTGAAGCGGCGAGCCCCCCCACCAGCAGCGCAATCCCGAGATGGAGCGTGAGGGCCACACCGATGACAGCCAGAATGTACAACGCGACAAGCCTGTGTGTTGCACGCCGCGAACGATCCTGTTGCTCGAAGAAGTTCATCTTTTTAGTTTTTAGTTTTCAGTTTTTAGTTTTTAGTACCCCGTTTTTAATCAGGGTTATATACTAAAAACTAAAAACTGAAAACTAAAAACTCTCCATCAAAACTGCACCTTGACCGCCTCGCGCTCGGTGGGATCGACGACCTCGAAGAGTTGCGCGGCCTTGAAGCCCATCATGCCCGCGACCAGCACGGTCGGGAACGTCTCGCGCTTCGTGTTATAGACCGTCACCGCGTCGTTGTACGCCTGGCGCGCGAAGGCGACCTTGTTCTCGGTCGAGGTCAGCTCCTCCATCAGCACCGCCATGTTCTTGTCCGCCTTCAACTCCGGGTAACGCTCCACGACCACCATCATACGCGCCATGCTGCCGCGCAGGGCGCCCTCCGCGCCGAGCAGGCCCTTCATCGCGTCGGGGTCGCCGGGGTCATTGCGGGCGGTGCTCGCCGCGCCCATGGCGACGTTACGCGCCTTGACGACCGCCTCCAGCGTCTCGCGCTCGTGCGCCATGTAGCCCTTGGCCGTCTCCACGAGGTTCGGGATGAGGTCATAGCGGCGTTTCAGCTGCACGTCAATCTGCGCGAACGCATTCTTAAAGCGGTTGCGCAAAACGACCAGCCCGTTGTACGCCGCGACCAGCGCAAGCACAAGGACAACAAGAATGCCGAGCACAACAATCGGCACGACAGGAATACTCAATACGGCAACGACAGGCATAATCATAACAATCTCCTCTGTTAAGGGTTAAGTTCAATAACCATGTTACCCGAATAAGCGCGCGAAAGCAAGTAGAGTTTCGAGTTTTCAGTGAGCCGCCCGTCGTTATCGAGCGCGACGCCCTCCGAACGCAAGAGCGCGATTTTCCGCGCGATCTCCGGACCGTCCCTGTGACCGTTGAAGCCGCCGATGGTGCCGTCGGAGGCAAGCACGCGGTGGCACGGCACATCCGGCGCGAACGGGTTGTGCCGCAACGCCCCCCCGACCGCCTGCGCCGACCCGCACCCGATGCGCTTGGCGAGCGCGCCATACGTCGTGACACACCCCTCGGGGACATCCAGCAGCGCGTCGTACACCCTCCGGCGGAACGCAGAGATGTGTTCGGCGCTCCGAACCTGTTCACGAATGGAGCGTATGTTTCTCATAGAAAGAACCTTTTAGTGAACATTCAATATCCAACACAGGGGCCCCCGTTGGCGCGACCGCGACCAATGGGGCATGAGAATATCCAACGCCCAAGTGGAATGCGCTATGACAGGAGACGAGCTTCTGAACGAAAAAACCATTTTCCACCTATCACCTATTACCTATCACCTTTTACCTTTTACCTTTCTCACATCATTCCGCATCCGCCATTGGCGGATGCGGCGCAGTGCGGCGCCCCTGCGCACCCGCGGCATCCGCTGGGCAGCGACGGGGTCGCGCTGGCCGGTGCGAAGGCCGAGAGCAGTTTGACCAGCTTCTTCTGGCGGCCGCACGACGGGCATTTTTCGGGCTTGTCGGAAAGCGTCCGCGCGAGGTGTTCGAACGCGGTTCCGCAGTCGCCGCAGGTGTATTCGTAGATGGGCATGATTCGGGTTCCTGTTACGGCGTGAGGAGGAGGTTGTCGAGGTCGTAGGTGTTGCCGACGGGGCCGTTGCTGTTGAAGCCGATCCAGCCGAGGGTCTTGAAGGCGGGGTTGCGGTACAGGCCGGTGAAGGTGCGGGTCTCGCCGCCGTGGGTGACGCGGATGGTGTAGCCGTCTGCCGCGGGGGCGCTGAGGTCGGCCTCGATCTCGATGCGGACCCATTCGCCGAGGGGCAGCTGCAGGAGGGGCTGGCCGCGCGCGGCGTAGAGGGTGCGGTCGGCGCTGACGCTGGCGCTGGGGCCGGCCTTGTACCAGGGGTCGGTGTCGCGCATCTCGAGGGAGGGCTGGGCGCCTTCGCGGAGGCGGAGGTCGAAGGCGAAGGTGACGGGGCCTGCGCGGCGTTCGACGTCGATGTAGAAGTGGGGCTCGTAGGAGGCGATCTGGTCGTTGACGCGGAGGCAGCGGTTGCCGCTGGCGGCGGTGGGGTCGTCGATGACGGTGACGAGGTCGCGGCGGTTGTTGGCGAACACGACCCAGCCTTGGGGGCCTTGGCCTGAGGCGGTGTCCTCGAAGCCGTCGCGGATGGTGATGTGTTTCTTGGCGGGGGCGGGGGCGTAGGTGTGCGGGGGGGCGGGGAGCCGGGCGGTCTTGGGCTTGGTGATGGCGCACCCGGCGTTGGCGAGGGTGAAGGGGCGGAAGCCGGTGAGGGCGGGGGCGGGGGTGTCGGGGCGGAGGGTGAAGTCGTCTTTGGCGGGGTTGGTGAAGAGGGGGTCGGCGACGGCGGCGGCGGTGTCGCGCTCGCGCCATTTGCCGATGGGGGTGCTGTTGCCGAAGTCGATGTCGCGGGGGGCGTTGACGCGCCAGTAGAGGTTGCTGGCGAGGTCGATGCGGGGGTCGGGCCAGCCGAAGAGGAAGGGGTCGCCGTCGTGCCAGTAGATGATGTTGCGGTGGATGTGGGAGGTGCGGAAGTCGTCGCCGCCGCCGCTGAGGAAGAGCTGGTTTTTCTGGCCGAGGGCGAGGATGTTGTTGGCGACGGTGTTGCCTTGGCCGATGCCGGAGAGCATGAAGCTGCCGTCCTCGCAGCGCAGGACGATGTTGCTCTCGGCGCGGATGTGGGAGGAGGCGGAGTCGAAGTAGATGCCCCAGGCGCCGTAGCGGGCGCGGGTGGCGTCGTGGATGAGGTTGTTGCACAGGACGGTGCCGGGCTGCTCGCCGAGGGTGTAGATGCCGCCCATGTCGGAGGTGCGGCCTTGGCCGAGGGTGTGGATGTGGTTCCAGGAGACTTCGTTGGCGTGGGCGGGGTTGGGGCCGGGGAGCCATTTCCAGCCGACGGAGACGCCGCTGTTGTAGAAGTCGCGGATGGTGTTGCGGGTGACGCGGTTGGTGGCGCCGTGGCCGATGAACACGCCCATCCCGGCGGGGTGGACGCGGCTGCCGTGGGCGATGAGGTTGTTCTCGACGGTGCAGGTGTAGGCGAAGGTCTCGGGGTGGTGGTCGTCTTTCCATTCGGTGCCGATGCTCACGCCGCCCGCGCCGAGGTCGAAGAGCTCGCAGCCGGTGACGGCGCAGTCGCGGCAGCCGTGCGCGAAGGCGGCGGCGTAGGTGCCGGTGTTGCGGATGACGCAATCCTCCACGCGGATGTGGCTGGAGTAGGTGGCGTGGATGAGGCCGGGGATGATGGCCTCGGCCTGCGCGTAGGAGTAGCCCGTCGCGGGGACGTTCCAGTTGTTGTGCGCGAGCGTGAGGCCGCGGAAGGTGATGTGCTGCGCGTGGGTGAACGTGGCGGCGGCGGCGTGGCGCGGCGCGACGACGGTCAGGCGGCTCATGCGCTCGCCGCGCTGGGGGATGTAGGTGACGGTGGCGGCGGTCTCGTCGAGGTACCACTCGCCCATGCTCAACGCCTCTGCGACGTTCTCCAGTCGGTACCAGTTCTTCGGCGTGATGTCGTTGAGCGACGCGTGCCACGTCGCGCCCGCGAGCGTCACGAGTCTCGTTTGCGCGTCCACCGCCGCGATGGGGATGCGCGACATATTCCAACTGTGGAAGATGCACACCTCGATTTCCGAGAGGTTCTTCCAGTCCGCGCGGATGTCGTCGCCGCCGTAGATGAACGCATTGGGCAATGCGTTGGGTTCGGTGGGCGCGGACTTCTCGACGTAGTAGTAGCCCTGCTTCGGCAGCATCGGGCGCGGCCGCCGCTGGTCGTTGACGTAGAGTTGCGAGAACTTCCACGCCTCCGGCAGTTTCGCGACCATGCGCCCGCCGCGCTGGGCTGTCCAGCCCGTGAGCGGCACGCCTGCGCTCAGCACAGGCTCCTCGCCCCTCGCGGCCTGATAGACGACGGGCGCGGCCGCGGTGCCGGAGTCCTCCGCGCCGAACGCAAGCGTCTCGGGCAGGTAGTACGTCCCGCCGCGTATCTCGACAACGATGGGCGTTGCGCGGCCGGGCTGTTCCGCCTTCAACGCACGCACCGCCAGCCGCGCGCGCCCGATGGTCGCGAACGGCGCGCGCGCCGTGCCGGGCGCGGTGTCCGAACCCTTCGGCGACACAACGAAATCGGCGGCGGTCGCCGCGCTAGCGATTGCCATTGCGAAGGCGAAAGGAGTAAGGCGGGAGGGAGCAAGAGGGAAGTTTTTCATGATGGTTTTTGGGGATGACTTTTTTCGACTGATGCGATTGAAATCGACTGATGGCGACTGAAGTCGAATGTTGTCGAAGAAATCGATGGCAGTCGATTTCAGTCGGCTTCAATCGCCATCAGTCGAAACAAAACAAACTCCTTACTTCAAGAGGATCATCGTCCCGCCGCGCGAGATGGTGAGGGTGGCGGAGCTGCCGTCGATCTTAATGTTGACGTTGATGCCGGGGCTGAGCGGTGTGGACATCTGCGCACCGCGCAGCGCGGTTTCGGAGTCCACGTCGATCGACCCGAAGGCGAAGAGGCGTTTGCTGTACGGCAGGGCCTCGGGCGTTTGGAGCAGGACATCGCCGACAATCGCCAACGTGCCGTTGACGGCGAGGGCCGCGTCGTATGCACCGCCTTCGAAGGTGACGGTCAAATCGCCGCCCACGGATGCGCTTCCCGTCAAGACGCCGCCGCGCAGGATGATGTTCGTCACGCCCGCGAGCGTCACGCCGTCGAGGTTGAGGATGCCGTCCTCGACAATCAAGTCGCCAACGAAACTCAACGCGCCGGAGAACGTCTGCGTCGCCGCGCCTTGCTTGACGAGCGTGCCGTCGCCGTCAACCGCGCCGTCGAATACCGCGTCCGTGAAGGTGTTGAGAATCAGCGTGCCGTCGGAGAGCGCGATGATGCCGTCACCGGAGAGCGGGCCGACGGGCTCGTTGGCGCTGATGATGGTGAGTTTCGCGCCCGCGCTGATGGTCATCCGCGAATTGGGGCTGAAGGCGCAGAAGTCCGATGAAAGCGCATCGAGCGTCCACTCGCCGGCCATTGCGTCGCGGTCGGTCGTGATGTCTTCCTCTTCGCGGAAGTCCGCCAGCAGCCACGTCACGCCGTCGAGGCTGATCTCCACGGTCCACGTGATGGGGTCGCGCCCTGTCGAGTCATCGCCCGTGTACCACGTGTAGCCGTCGAACGGGATTGTGTACGGCAGCACGATCACGACCGCGTTGTTGGCGGGGTCGGAGTAGAACTTCGTCCGCCCGACCGGCAGGGTGTCCAGAAGCAGATTGTCCACGGATTCGCCGCCGGGGTTGCTGGTGATGGTTCCATACGCGGTCGTCCCCGGCGGATAGGGGAACACCTGCCCGGCTTGCATCAGCCAGAAGCGGCTGAGTTGGTAGGTGCGCCCGTTCCCGTTTGAGCCGCCGGGCCGCATGGTAATCGGCGTGAAGCGGACATACCGCGCGATGCTGGACGCGACGAAGGCTTCGCCGCCGGCCAGGAGGGTGTCGCCCGAATAGGTGCTGTCCTTGGCGGTGTAATAGGTCGTCCCCGCACCCTGGGTGAGGCCGAGGGGCGCGGTGCCGTCCTGAATGCTCGAGGGCCACATGTTCGTCGTCCCGCCGAAGCCGCTCAGCAGCGCGGCCGGGGCGCCGTCGTTTTTCAGCGTGATGCCGCCGCTGATTGAGGAGACGGTAATCTCGTTTGTCGTGGTGTTGAAAGCGATGGTGCCGCTGCCGTCGATTGTCCCGGAGAAAATCTCGGGGCGGGTGAGGGTGACGAGCGAATCGTCCGCCAGTTTCAGCGTGCCGTCCCCCGTGAGGGCGTCAAGCGTCTGCCCGCTGATGCAGCCGGGGAGCAGGAGGGTGCCGTCGGCGTTGACCACGATGGGTTGCCAGGAGCGCAGGGCGCTGGTGTCCATGACCGTGATGTCCAAGATGGGGGTGTAGGTGCGGCGGCCGCCCGGCATATCGTAATCGGCCCGCGCGTCGATCTGCACCCAGTTGGTTGCCGTGCCGTCAACCACACCGATTTCAAGCGTCCAGGCCGAAGGGTCGCGCCCGATCGCGTCGCCGCCCGTCGCCAGCTGGTACCCGTCAAAAACCATCGGGTACGGGGTGGTGATGGTCAGCGGGTTCGGCAGCGGCGTGTTCTGGTTGAAATACCACTTGGTGTTGGTGTCGCCGTCAAGCACATTGGGCGCGTTCTCGGTGTTGCTGCCGCCGTCGCCCTCCACAATCATTTCCTCGAGCAGAGGCCACGCCATGCCCACGCCCTTGTACGTCAGCTGGAACTCGGAGAACTGGATGCCCGAATCATAATAGGTCCCGTCCGGGACGTCGCCGTCCGGCCGCGGGCGGGCGGCCATGAGCGACAACCGGATGAGCGCGGCGGAGACGCTGTCGTTGGGCAGGATGCAGAGCGTGCCGCCGTCCACGGTCGTCACGCCGGACAACTGGAGCGCGTCGCCGCCAAGGGTCAGGGTTCCGCTGCCGATTTTGGTGAGCGCGAGCGTCTCCGCGCCGTCGGCCAGCACCCCGTTCCGGTAGGTCGAGGAAAGGTCGCTGGTGCCGACGGTGAGCGTCGCGGGCTGGTTGCCGTTGTTGATGACGGCGCTCCCCGCGAGCGTGTTCATGAGCGCGCCGATGGTCTCGTCGTGGCCGTTCAGGTCGAACGTGCCGCCCGAGAGCTGGACGCGCCCGTTGTCCGCAATCTGGCTGCCGCTCGCGCCGGTGATGCGGACGGTGGAGCCCGGCTCGATGTCGCCGATGTTGTGCACGGCATAGCCGTTGGAATGGTTGAGTTCGAGCGTCCCGCCGCGGCTGTGGATCTGGTAGTTGGTGTTGTCGCCGCTGCCGCTGAGGCGCAGCGTTCCCGGGCCCGCCTTGGAGTTCGCCCCGAGCGCCGTGATGGGGCCGATGATTTCAAACACGGTGTCCGCCACGGCATTGATGGTGCCGGAGGAGATGGTGAACGGGTTGCTCAGCGTCAGGTTGCCCGCGTTGCTCAGGCGGGCGGAGGAGCCGACGACGTGGACGGGCGCGTCGCACAGCGCGGCCGCGCTCGCCACGATGACCTCGCCCATGTTCATCTGGAAGGGGACGGCGCAGCCCGCGCCGCTGCCCGCGAGCGTCAGCGAATTGGTGCCGTTCTTGCTGATGGCGCCGTCGCTGCCGCTGAACGTGCCGGTGAACGTCATGGAGCGCAGGCCGTCGAACACCGCCGCGCCGCCGTTGAGGATGATGTCCGTGGAGAACGCGGTGGGGACCTCCGAGAAGGCGCCGTCATCGTACACGCGCGAGATGAAGGACAGCGTGCGGCCCGCGTCCACCGTCACGGCGGTGACGTTCGGCGTGCTCATGAGCATGATGAGCGAGTAGGCGTCCAGCGTGAGGGCGCCGCCCGCCGCGCCGAGCGGGGTCGCGCCGTCGAACGCGAGCGTCGCGCCCGGCGCGATCGCGTGCACGATCGGCGTGTAGCAGAGCCACGCATAGTTCGTGAGGATGAGCGCGTTCGCGATGTTGCCGTCGAGGGCGGCCGGCCAGCGCAGGTCGGGCGAGCCGAACAGCAGCGGTCCGCTCCAGTCCGTGAGCGTGAGCGTCGCCATCCCGTCGGGCGACTGCACGATGCCCGCGAACACAGGCTCGCCGAGGAGCTGCTCATTGACCGTCATCGCGCCGTTGGCGGTCATCAGCATCCGCCCGAAGATGTAGTTCACGCCGTCAAGGGAGGCCATCACATCGCCCGCCGCGCCGAATACCTGGCCTTGCGCGGCATTGTTGTTGTCCTCGAAATCAATGTCGCCAAGGCCGAAGACCACGCCCGAGGGCCAGCCCCAGTCCGCCCGCGCACCGCCGCTGCCGCCCGCGTTGAAACAGCGCAGGTCAAGGTTGTGCCAGCCCTGCGCCAGATAATAATCCCGCGTGACGCTACGCGCATTGAAACCGTTGGCCTCCACCAAGACCACCCCGTCGATGGCCAGATAAGCGCCGTCATCGAACGTCCCCGCGAAACTGTAGGTGCCGCTCGCCGGGACATGCCACAGCCCGCGGTACGCATACTGCGTGTTGACCGCGAACGCCCCCGCCGGGTAATTCATCCACTCCGGCGTGGCCTTCAGCCCCGTGAACGTCAGCGGCTGGAGGAGGTTGCCCGCCCAATTGTTCACCGAGACCCCGGTGAACTCATAGACCCCCGGATAATTCGTCAGCACCGCCCCGCCGCCGTCGAACTCAAGCGTCCCGTCCGGGAAAAACGCCATGGCGTCGAACTCGACGTCACCGTTACCCGTGACCACCCAATTCTGCCCATTCACGACATCGCCCGCCGCAAACGCGCATGCCATCGCCACCATCACCAAACGTTTCATAATCATAATCGACTCCTTCTTTGCTTCCAAACCATGTGTCCAAAGTTACAATGATAATACCATGTTCTTTTCGGTACGGGAAAGAAAAAAATGAGAGGCGGGCGAGAAATCAAAGAGGGACGGGGGTGGCGGGCTATATGGACAAGGCGGATATGATTTTCTGCGAAACCGTATCTTTGCCCATGCCGTCCATTTATTCAGTTGCTTCATTCCGCAGGATGGTATAAACTGGATGGGAACTTCGGACAGAAAGGGATTTCAGAATGAGACACTTGGCATTTTCGGCGGCGCTGGCCGTCGCGCTCTCGGCAGGGGCGGCATTGGGGTTTGACCTCTCGACGCTCCCGGGCAAGCCCGCGCCCGTCTTCGGGGATTTCTCGGCCGAGACCATCAAGACCAGCGGCAACACGGACAAGACGGCGTTCGCGATTGTGGATGTCGCGGGGCAGCCGTTCACGCGCGCGGTGCAGGTCACGACGGAACGCACCGAGCCGTCATGGGCCGCGCAACTGGTGTCCGTCAACAGCACCGTCCCCGTGCTGAAGGGCGACACGCTCTTCGTCGCGTTCATGGTGCGCTGCACGGCGGCGGAGACCGAGAGCGGCTGCGGCGACATCCAGACGTTCCTCCAGGACTCCAGGACATACGAGTCGTTCACCTCCGCCAACGCCGCGCCCGGCCGCGAGTGGAAGCCGGTCTATCTGCGTTTCCGCGTGCCGTGGGACACGCAGCCCGGCCGCTTCCAGTTCGTCATCCACTGCGGCCGCGCCAAGCAGGCCGTGGAGGTCGCCGACCTTGTGGCGGTCAACCTCGGCCCGGGCATCGACGCGGCCGCGCTCCCCTACAACCGCATCACCTACGAGGGCCGCGAGCCGGACGCCGCGTGGCGCAAGCGCGCGCTCACCCGCATCGAGAGCATCCGCAAGGGCGAGGTGTCCCTGCGGCTGGAGACGCCCGACGGAAAGCCCATCCCCGGCGCCAAGGTCCGCGCGCGCATGACGCGCCACCTCTACCAGTTCGGCACGTTCCTCGACGACGGCGACACGCTCCTGCGCGAGTCCGCGGACGGCCTGAAGTACCGCCAGACCGTCACCGAGCTCTTCAACCGCGCCACCTGCCCGCTCTACTGGGCGGACTGGGGCTGGGAGAACCCCGAGCGCCGCATGGTATTCATCGCCATCGCGCAGTGGGCCAAGAGCAACGGCCTGCACACGCGCGGGCACTGCCTCGTGTGGCCGTCGTGGCGGTGGCTGCCCAAGGCCGTCGAGCCGCTCAAAGGCACCCCCGCCGCGCTGAAGGCCACCATCGACAACCACCTCGCCGAGGTCGCCACGCTCATGCGCCCCATCCGCTTCGACACCTACGACGTCGTCAACGAGCCGCGCGTCAACCACGACGTGCAGGACCTCCTCGGCCAGCAGGAGATGGCCAACTGGTTCAAGATCGTGCGCAAGATCGACCCCCACCCCAAACTCTGCCTCAACGAGTATTCCATCATCGCCGGCGGCGGCAACACCGACGCGGAGATCGAGACCTACATGAAGCAGGTGCGCACCCTCATCGACCTGGGCGCCCCCGTCGAGGTCCTCGGCGTGCAGTGCCACATCGGCGAGAACCTCACCCCGCCCGAGAAAATCGTCGCCATCCTCGACCGCCTCGCCGACCTGCGCCTCCCCATCCACGCCACCGAGTTCGACATCGCCACCGACGACTGGGACGCGCAGGGCGACTACCTGCGCGACTTCCTCATCGCCTTCTTCTCCCACCCCTCCACCGAGTCCATCACGCAATGGGGCTTCTGGGAGAAGGCGCACTGGATCCCCCGCGCCGCGCTCTTCACCAAGGACTGGACCCCCAAGCCCGCCGCGAAAGCCTACACCGGCCTCGTCAACGGCGAATGGAAAACCGACGCCACCGGCGAGACCAACGCCCAAGGCTCTTTCCGAACGCGCGGATTCTACGGAGACTACGAGGTCACCGTCACCCTCCCCGGCGGCCGCACCGTCACCCGCATGATCGCCCACAAGCAGAACGGCACCACCGCCACCTGGCAGTTCGAGCCGTAAGCGCACCACCCCCGAAACGGAGTCCCGACAGATGGACCACGACCTCCACTTCGCCAAACCCGACTACGACCGCCTGCGCCGCCGCGGCATGCCCGAGGTGATTTACGGCGCGGGCAAGACCGCCGAGCAGATCGCCGCCATCATGCGCGCGCTCAACGAGGCCGGGCAGAACGCCTTCGCCACGCGCGTGACCCCCGAGCAGGCCGCGGCCATCCGCAGCGCCCTGCCCGCCGCCGTCTATCACGCGGACGCGCGCATCCTCACCTGCGACGTCACCCCCCTGCCCGAGCGCAAGGGGAAGGTCGCCGTCCTCTGCGCCGGGACCTCCGACCTGCCCGTCGCCGAAGAGGCCGCCATCACCGCCGAGCGCATGGGCGCGAACGTCGTGCGCGTGTACGACATCGGCGTGGCCGGCCTGCACCGGCTGCTCTCGCGCGTCGAACAGTTTGCGGACGCGCGGGCGATCATCGTCGTCGCGGGCATGGAAGGCGCGCTGCCCTCCGTCGTCGGCGGCCTGACCGACAAGCCCGTCATCGCCTGCCCCACCAGCATCGGCTACGGCGCGAGTTTCGGCGGCATCGCCGCCCTGCTCGGCATGCTCAACTCCTGCGCCGCCGGCGTCACCGTCGTCAACATCGACAACGGCTTCGGCGCCGGCATCGCCGCATCCCTGATTAACAAGCCGCGAGCAGGAGACCCCGCCAGCGCAACCTGAAAATGCAAAGTAGAGTATCCCATGCCAAGGCGCCGTCGCCCTGTGTCGGCGTTGGCGTAAACGTCAACGCCGAGGGGGGCGGTACCAACGATGGGGATTGTCTTCATTTGTTTTGCTCAAAATTGTCGATGCCTGTAATATATTGGCCTTTCGGGCCAATGGAAAACCGAAATTTACTTCCCCAGCACTCAATGTTGATTGGATATTTATACCCCTGCTCTTGTGACACCCTTTGCATTTCAAATAACAGCGGTTTCACCTCTGACGGCTGGATGGGTATATCTCCCCTTGCCAAAACATGAGGGGAATCCCAAAAAGGGAAATAACAGGTCGAAAGGTTTTTCCATGCCGGGTGTAAGCAGACCACTAGAATCCTCCCCCCTTGCTCTGGATTGAAAGCCTTTATATTTTGGACGACTCCACCAGCATACAGGCTTGCCGCAAATACCCTGTCGCATTTTTGCCAGATGCATGTTTCAGGCGAATGCTCTCCTAAAATCGTTTTCAAGTAGAAAGAGGGCGAAAGGGTATCTTCTTTTTGAAATTGAACGCAATGCGCAATATGTTCGTCAAAATTTTTCAGCCCTTTGATATATTTTCCGTATGGCCCAATGATAAAGGCTGCATCCCACCGGCTTCCCGGGCAAGTTATCACGATCCGTCTATCGTAACGGCATGCAGCGGAAACTCGTTGGATGTCCAGCAGCAACGGTTTCACCTCGTCTGGCGTCACGCTGATTTCTCCGCTGGCGATGACAAGCGGCGAATCCCAAAACGGGAAGAAGCAGGTTGCGCGTGTGCCCCATAGCAACTGGCTGGTGCCGGTATTGATGAAGAGAGCTTGCCCGCCAAGATGCCCGTTGAACGCCCGCACGTTCGGCACAATCTTGCCGTCATACAGATCAGCCTCAAGATGCCGAGCGCAGTCATAGTCTTGCGATGTTGTCATGACGCATCCTCCCGCCATAAAAAGCAACACTATACAGACGGCAAAATTTCGGGTGTGAAGTCTCATGTTTCAAGAGTCCCAAGTAGAGTTGCAAGTTACAAGCATTTTGACAAAACTATGCGGATAAAAATCCATGTTGAGAATATACTCCTGCGGGAAAGATTGCGCAACGTTTTTTAGATGGGCTGTCCATTTTTTCACGCAAAATGCCGGGAGCGCAAGGTTTCCGCCTTGCCAATAATCCGCATAGCGCACCCTCCTGCATCCCGCGCGGCCGGGCATGCCCTGCGCCTGCGCGAAGGCGCGGATGGAGAGGCGCGTCGCGCGCCCGCGTCTGGCATTGACGTTCCAGAGGCGCCGGAGTATGATTCTCCATCCTGCGGTGAAGTGCCTCACCGGCGCGTGACGGAGGCGTGGCTCTCTCACGGGGGCGGGCGGGGAGCTTTTTCCCCTGTTCCCCCCTTTCCGGGGTGCTTCATTTAATATTGCAATTTGCAATTTTCAGTTTTTTATTTCCAATTCGTAGCGATTGATGTATCCTATTGCACAAAAAGGAGGAGTAGGGATGAGAAACTGGTTTGTAACAATGGCTTTGGTTACTGCGGCGACGGGCGTGTCGGCGGACACGTCGGCGTGGCGTGAGTTCAGGGGCAGCGCGCATGACGGCACGTCGGAGGCGACGGGCCTGCCGCTGACGTGGAGTGAGACGGAGAACATCAAGTGGAAGACGGCGCTCCCCGGCGCGGGGCACTCGTCGCCCGTCGCGGAGAATGGGCGCGTCTGGCTCACGCACTCGCCGGACGAGGGGAAGTCGCGCCATGTGCTGTGCGTGGATTTCGAGACGGGCAAGATCCTGCGCGACATCAAGCTCTTCACCTATAACCCCGAGGGCGAGCAGAACCACAAGATGAACAGCTATGCGTCGCAGACGCCGGTGGTGGAGAACAACCGCGTGTATGTCACGTTCGGCAACCCCGGCACGGCGTGCCTCAACGCGGAGACGGGCGAGGTCATCTGGGAGCGGCGCGACATCACGAACCAGTTCTGGGACTGCGGGGCGGCCTGCTCGCCCACGCTCTACGGCAGTAAGCTCATCGTCAACAGCGACGGCGAGCCGGCGCCCGTCGGGCGGCAGTTCGTCATCGCGCTCGACAAGGACACGGGCAAGACCCTGTGGCGCACGGAGCGCAAGTATTCCGAGAAGCCTGAGCGCACGCACGCCTTCACCGTGCCGATCGTCGTGAAGGTGGGGGACAGGGAGCAGGTCGTGAGCTCGGGCGCGAACGGCGTGTTCGGGTATGACCTGGAGACGGGCGAGGAGCTGTGGGTGGCGCGCTACAAGGCGTGGTCGGTCGTGCCGCGGCCGATCGCGGCGGACAACATGGCGTTCGTCTTCATGGGCGTGGTCCACAACCTGGGCCTCGCCATCCGCCTCGACAAGGCGAAGGGCGACATCACCGGCACGGACGCCATCGCGTGGCGGACGGAGAACAAGCGGATCATCCCGGACATGCCCTCGCCGCTGCTCGTCAACAACCGCCTCTACACGATGACCCCGACCACGCTGAGCTGCATCGAGCCGGCCACGGGCAACGTCATCTGGTCGGAGAAAGTCCCCGGCCAGCACCTCGCCTCGCCCGTCAGCGCGGAGGGGCGCATCTATCTCTTCAACACCGATGGCGGCGCGGCCGTGGTGGCGTTGGGCGACACGTTCGAGCTGCTCGCGGGCAGCAAGCTGGACACGGGCTGTTATGCCTCGCCGGCGATCGTGGGCAAGTCGCTCGTCATCCGCACCAGCTCACATCTTTACAGAATCGAGAAGTAAGTGTTGACTTTTTCCGCGAAACCTGTTTTAATATGAAACTAATTTCTGGTTGTGAAAGGCATTTGGGGGTATAGCTCAGCTGGTAGAGCGCTTGAATGGCATTCAAGAGGTCAGGGGTTCGACTCCCCTTACCTCCACCAAATTTAAGAAACGCATATCCGCGCACGGCGGCGGGTAAGACGGTGACGCAACTGTGCGAAATATGTGATGAGGAGTGTGGTCATGGATTTTGAACAGATGAGGTATGGGATTATCGGTGGCTCGGACGGGCCAGCGGCTCTATTCAGCAGAATGCAGATGGCGCCAGAGGATATTGTCGCATTGCTGATCCTGTTCCTGATGTTTGCGTTGACGGTCGCCATCCTCTGCCTTTTGTGGCGGATGCTGAAAATCCAGCGCAGGACGCTCCGGGTGATGGAGGCGACGAACAAAATCAGCGCCGAGATGCTCGAGACGCTCCAGGACATCCAGCTCGCCTCCGCGCGCGATGACGACGGCGGTTATCCCGATGACGAAAAGGAGGACGAGGAAGAGAAGGCTGGCGATGAAACCCCGGCGGACTTCGTCTATTGCCCTGAATGCTCCACGCGCGTCGAGGTTGACCCCGCTGTCCGCGACGTCAACGTCATCTGCCCGGACTGCAAGAAACCCTTTCACATCCACTAAAGGAGATTGTATGAGTGTTTATCGGTTGATGTGTCTTGCGGGCGTGTTGCTCGCGCTGGCGGGGTGCAGGAAGAAAGAGGCTCCGCTGGAGCCGGGCGACCTTGCGCCGAATGCCGTCGTGGTGAAGGTGGACGGCGTGCCGCTCACGTTCAGGGACATGGCCCGGCGCGCGGACGGGTACCTGAAGTATGCGATTGAGCGGGAGCATATCGCGTTCGCCCCGAGCAAGCTTCCCGAGGCGAAGGCGTTTTACCGCCAGCGGGCCATCAGCATGTTCGTCTATAAGGCGCTCATGCTGAACGAGGCCGAGCGCCTTGGCATCACCGCCAGCGAGAAGGAATACGCGGCGTGGCTTCAGGCGCTGGAGCAGACGCTCCAGCAACGGCAGTCCAGCACCAACCGCTACTTCAATGGCGGCCCGCAGCCGCCGGACATCATGCTCCAGGATTTCAGGGATGAGAGGCTTATCGATAAAATGCTCTCGCAGGAGGCCCCGAAGCGGTTCCGCGTCATGGATGATGAGGTCGAGGCGATGGCCAAGGAGATCGAGGAGACGAACCTCATCCGGCGCGCCAAGCTGGAGGCCGCGCGTAAGCAGATACTGGACGGCGCGGATTTCGCGGACGTGGCGCGCGCAATCTCCGAGGACACGCCCTCCGCAAAGCGCGGCGGCGACCTTGGCGAGTTCGCGCGAGGCAAGGCCAACGATGCGGCCTTTGACGCGGCCGTATTCAGCCTGCCGCTCGATCAGGTCAGCGACGTTGTGGAAACGCGCTTCGGCTACCACCTCTTCAAGGTCTCCGCGAAAAACCCCGCCCAGCCCGAGAAGGATGATGTCCCGGCCGTCCCCGAGACGGTACGCGCCGCACACATCCTCGTCAAGATGTTGTCCACGTCGCGGCCGAAGCTTGCTGACGTGCTTTATAAGCAGAAGTCTGCCCAGTCCGGCCGGACGCTGTATGATGAGTTGAAGGGCAAGGCGAAAATCGAGAACACGCTGTTCCCGGATATGGAGTATCAGTACATCAGCGACATGAAGTAATGGTCACGCGAAGGGGGTGGTCATGCGTGTCGGGATTGACAGTCTGCGGAGGCAAGGGTTCAGCCTGCTGAAAGGCAGGCGGGTCGGGTTGCTGAGCCATCAGGCCGCGTTGACCGTGAGCGGCGCGACCTCCGCGCAACTCCTGCACCAAGCCTTGGGCAAACGCCTCGTCGCGCTGTACGGGCCGGAGCACGGTTTCTTCGGGCAGGCCGGTGCGGGCGAGCATACCTACACGCGCAAGCACCCTGACTGGGGCATCCCCGTCTATTCGCTCTACGGCGAGCGGCGCAAGCCGTCGCCCGAAATGCTGGCGGGCATCGATGCGGTGGTCTGCGATTTGCAGGATCTCGGGGTGCGCTGCTACACCTACCTCGCGACGCTGCTCAACATGATGGAGGCCTGCGCGGAGGCGGGCGTGGAGGTGATTGTCGCCGACCGCCCGATACCGCTCCCGAAAACCGTTGACGGCCCGATGCTGGATGCGCGGCACACCAGCTTCGTCGCGCCGTGCGCCGTGCCGATGGTGTACGGCATGACCCCTGCGGAAACCGCGCGATGGATAAAAAGCAAATTGGGCTTGGAGGTCCGCCTCTCGCTCGTGCCGATGGAAGGGTGGTCGCGCAAGGACGCGGCGTGGGACGGCTCGCGGCCGGACTGGCTGCCGCCGTCGCCCGGCATCAAGACGTGGGAGGCCGCGATGACGTATGCCGCGACGGTGTTCACCGAGGCCCTGCCGGGCATCGACTGCGGGCGCGGCACGAACCTCGCGTTCCGCGTGTTCGGTGCGCCGTGGATGAACGCGGGCGGTGTTCGCGCACTGCTGAGCGGAGGCGCCTGGGGCATCGGCGGCGTGAAGTTCCACCCGTACCGCTACACCGCAGGGGTCGCGCCTTATGCAGGGCAAGAGATCGACGGTGTGCGGCTCGCCGTGACGAACCCGTCGCGCTTCTGCCCCGTGCGGACCTCGGTCGCCATCCTGCACGCGCTGGATATCGTTCAAGGAGACGCAGGGACCGCCATGTGGCAGATGCTGGGCGGGGATATGCGCGTCTTTGAGCGGCACAACCAGCATATCCGCATCTGGCAGGACGAGGGCGCGCGCCCTGAGTGGTTCGACAAACTCTACGGCGGCGAGCAGACCCGCAGCGTGTTACAATCGACCCGGCATCTCCCCAGCCTGTTCGCGGCGTGGCTGGAAGACCGCAAACCGTTTTTGCGTGAGCGCAAGAGGGCGCTCCTCTACACATGAAGACGAAAGGGCATAAACATGAAGACAGACGTAGTGTTTTCTCGAGTATCAGGGCGGCGCCCTGAAATCAGCAATGCAGGGCAGCGCCCTGAAATCAATAGCGCAGGGCAACGCCCTGAAATCAATAGCGTAGGGCAGCACCCTGAAATCAGCAATGCAGGGCAACGCCCTGAAATCAATAGCGCAGGGCAGCGCCCTGAAATCAATAGCGTAGGGCAACGCCCTGAAATCAATAGCGTAGGGCAACGCCCTACGTTGAAGGCGAGTTCAATTTGTAGGCTGAAAGCCTACTATCAAAATAACGCACCGCGCCTCGCGGCATTTTTTTCGGGAAGCATGGCGGGGACGCCATGCGGCACCATTGATACAAGGCTTACAGCCTTGAAACATTTTATTGCCCGTTACGTAGGGCGTTGCCCTACGCTACTGATGCGGCCCTTTCAGGGCAGAGAGGCGCCGTCGCTGATGCGGCCCTTTCAGGGCAGGGCAATGACTATTATGAGACGCTTCGTGTTACCCGTTACGCTTCTCGCGGCACTCGCGGGAGGGTGCGTCTCGCAAAACGCGCAAAAGGCGTATGAGGCGGACGTGATCGTTTACGGCGGCACCTCCGCAGGGGTCGTCGCCGCCGTGCAGGCGGTCAAGATGGGCAAGAGCGTCATCCTCGTCAGCCCGGACACGCACCTGGGCGGCCTGAGCGCGGGCGGCCTGGGCTACACGGACTCCGGGCGCACGGACAGCATCGGCGGCCTCTCGCGCGAGTTCTACCAGCGCGTTTACGCCGCGTACAGCGACCCGGCCGCGTGGCCGTGGCAGAAGGAGGAGGAGTTCCTGAAAGTCGGCGGGCAAGGCACCAAGGCCCGCAACGAGGCCGACAAGGCGCAGTGGACGTTCGAGCCGCGCATCGCCGAGCGCGTGTTCGACAGCTGGGTGAAGGAGCACAACATTACCGTCCTGCGCGACACGTGGCTCGACCGTGCGAAGGGCGGCGTCACCAAGGCCAACGGCCGCATCACGCGCATCGCCACCCTCGACGGCTCGACCTTCAAAGGCAAGATGTTCATCGACGCCACCTACGAGGGCGACCTCATGGCCGCCGCGGGCGTGACCTACACCGTCGGTCGCGAGTCCAGCGCGATGTATGGCGAGGAGCATAACGGCGTGCAGATCGAGAAGACTATCCACCACCAGTTCAAGGCCGCCGTCTCCGCGTACAAGGTGCCGGGCGACCCCGCCAGCGGCGTGCTGCCCAACGTCTCCGCCGCGCCCCCCGGCAAGACGGGCGAGGCCGACCGCCGCGTGCAGGCCTACTGCTTCCGCCTCTGCATGACCAAGCACCCCCCCAACCGCATCCCCTTCGCCAAGCCCGACGGCTACGACCCGCTCAACTATGAGCTCTTCGTGCGTGAGATGGTGCAGTCCGAGCGCAAGGACTTCTTCAACAAGTTCGACAAGATCCCCAACCTCAAGACCGACACCAACAACCACGGCGCGTTCAGCTTCGACTACCTCGGCGCGAATTACGACTACCCCGAGGCGACCTATGCGCGGCGCCGGGAAATCATCAAGGCCCACGAGGACTACCAGAAAGGCTTCCTCTACTTCGCCTCCACCGACCCGCGCGTGCCAGCCTACATCCGCGACGAGCTCGCCACGTGGGGCCTCGCCAAGGACGAGTTCGCCGACAACGGCGGCTGGCCCCACCAGATCTACGTCCGCGAGGCCCGCCGCATGATCGGCCCGCACGTCATGACCGAGAACGACCTGCACGGCGCGCGCGAAGTCCCCCTCCCCGTCGGCATGGGCTCCTACCAGCTCGACTCCCACAACGTCCAGCGCTACATCACCCCCGAGGGCAACGCGCGCAATGAGGGCGACATCCAGATCGGCGCCAAGAAAGGCCCCTACCGCATCTCCTACAACTCCCTCACCCCGAAGAAGGCCGAATGCGAGAACCTGCTCGTGCCGGTCTGCGTCTCCAGCTCGCACATGGCCTACGGCTCCATCCGCATGGAACCCGTGTTCATGCTCCTCGCGCAGAGCGCGACGACCGCCGCCGTCCTCGCCATCGACGACGGCTGCGCCGTGCAGGACCTCGACTACGCCAAGCTCGCCGCCCGCCTCAAAGCCGACGGCCAACGCTTCTAGGATTTTTTCAGACAGGATGAACAGGATTTTACGGGATTGTTTTTAACCACAATAGGCACAATGGTTTTTCACAATAGACACAATAACAATGTGCTGAAAATAGTGTCCATCGTGAATCCTATTGTGTCCATTGTGGTTAGATAAAACGGGAGATTGCTTGTGACAGGATTAGGTTGCTCAACAGAGGCGCAGGCGGACGCGCTTGTCCGTGCCGCGCGTGAGGCCGCGAAGCAGGCGTACTGCCCGTATTCGGATTATCCCGTCGGCGCGGCGGTGCTGACGGGGGACGGCCGCGTCTATGCGGGGTGCAACGTCGAGAACGCCTCCTACGGGCTCACGGTGTGCGCCGAGCGCGTCGCCATCTGCAAGGCCGTCAGCGACGGCCACCGCACAATCACCGCGCTCGCGGTCGCCGGAGGTAACGGCAACGCCCCCGCGACACCCTGCGGCGCGTGCCGGCAGGTTCTGGCGGAATTCGCCGCGCCCGAGACCCCCGTCTATATCGCCCCGCTCAAACGCGGCCGCATCACCGCCACGACCCTCGGCGCACTCCTTCCGGGCAGCTTCTCAATTGGAAAACCACATCGACCCGCATCGCCAACTCAAAACTAGCAACTAGCAACTAGCAACTAGAAACTAGCAACTCGAAACTTCTTCCCCATGCGCATCTACATCGACTTCGACGACGTGTTGTGCGAGACCGCGAAAGCGCTCTCCGTGCTGGCCCGCGAGATGTTCGGGCGCGACGTGCCTTACGACGACATCCGCTTCTTCGACCTCCAGAAATCCTTCGCGCTCTCCGGCGTGCAGCTCGAGCAGCTCATGGCGCGGGCGCATGAATACGACTTTCTCGCAAGCCTCGCGCCGACTCCCGGAGGCGCGGACGCGATACGCGCATTGGAGGCGGCCGGGCATGAGGTCGTGATTGTCACCGGCCGCCAGTCCGTCTGCCATTCGGGCTCCACGGCATGGCTCCGCAAGCATGGCCTCGCGCACCTTGAAATCGTGTATGTGGATAAGTACGGCCGCGCACCGGCCGTCCCCCCCGAGGGTGCGCCCGCCATGCTCAGCCTCGGCGCGTTCAACCGGCTTCATTTCGACATCGCGATCGACGACTCCCCCACCGCGCTCGACCTGCTCGCCCCGCGCCGCGGCTGCCGCACGATTATCTTCGACCGCCCTTGGAACCGCACCTATCACCGCCCCCATGCGCAACGCGCAACCACATGGGCGGAAATCGTGGCCATGGCGGGGGTCTAACGGTCTGACGGCAGGACACCTTGGCAATTGGGCGACGGGGCGAGGAAATGGCTGTACATCGCTTTGCGGAATGGTTATGCTATGTACCTGTTTTCAGATGCAAAAGAAAGGTAAACAGATGGACTTCGATCAATGCGCGTGCTCTGGCAAGACGCTCAACCGTTTTGTGCGCCCGATGATTCTTGCGTTGCTTTTGGAAAAACCTGTGCACGGTTACGACCTCCTGCGCCAGTTGCAAAAGCTCAAGATGTTCGAGGAGGCGCCCCCGGACACCAGTGGCGTGTACAAGACCCTCAAGACCATGACCGCAGAGGGTCTCACCGTCGGCGAGTGGGACACCGCCGAGGCTGGCCCGGCCCGCCGCCCCTTCACCATCACCAGCAAAGGCCGCACGTGCCTCCTCCACTGGGCCGAGACCCTCGAGCGCTATCAGCAGGAGATACTCGACCTTTCCGTCCTCGTCAACGCCGCCATCCGCGGTGCCGAGACCAACGCCGCCAAGAAGCCCGTGCGTCGGAACCACCCCGTCTGAACCACCCCGTCAGCCTGCGGCTGCCACCCCTCCAAAGGAGGGGAATCGGCGTCCACCCCTCCACGGGAGGGGAATTTGGCGTCCACCCCTCCAAAGGAGGGGAATTTGGCGGACCCGCCTCCGGCGACCTCTGCATTATGAATTATAGCG
>WRJS01000002.1 GCA_009778475.1 Kiritimatiellota bacterium
CATTCGCTCCTACGCCCCCGTGGACTACACCCAGCTCGTCGAGAAGCAGGACAACACCACCGTCACCGAAACCATCGCCTGCGCCGGCGGCAAGTGCGACATCCTGTAGGGCCTTCCCCCAGCGGCCGCCGCAGACCGCCAAGGGGACGCAGGGGACGTAGGGGACGTAGGGGACGTAGGGGACGTAGGGGACGTAGGTTCCCCTCTCCCCTTTGTCCCCCAGATCCCCTTCGTCCCCTCCCGCAAAGGGTTTTTAAGATGGTGGGCCCAGCAGGGCTCGAACCTGCGACCAAAGGATTATGAGTCCTCCGCTCTGACCAACTGAGCTATGGGCCCGCAAAAGTTCACACAGTATAGCACGGGCGCGGTGCGGAGTTCAAGGCGTAATCCATAATGTTTTTAGGTTTCCGTGGCGTTCAGGACGGCGGCGCTGACGAGGGCGGAGATTTCGGCGATCTGGCGCTGGTAGGCCTCTAGCGTGGCGCCCCAGCGGGCAAGGCACTCGCGGCCTTTCGGGGTGAGGGTGAAGGGGCGGCGGGCAGGGCCGGGGTCGGCGGTGTCCCAGTCGCCGACGGTGAGGCCCTCGGCGGTCATGGTCTTGAGCGTCTTATAAACGCCGCTCGTGTCAGGCGGGGTTTGGGCGAACATCCCCAGCCCCTCGAGGCGGCGCAGGAGGTCGTAGCCGTGCACGGGACCGTCCGTGAGCAGCGCGAGAATCACGGGGCGCACGAAGCGCGAGAGTGTCTTGCCTGAACAGGCGCATTGGTCGAATTCCATGGGATCTGCCTTCCGTTATGTGATTGATTGCGTCTTAGGATAGCACGGGGGAGGGGGGATGTCAAAGCGGAAAACTGGGATTGTCGTAATTGTACACAAAATTGTCGGAATTATGCAAGACAGGGGTTAGGGGTTTTTGATATTATAATCAAATATTGAAACGGATGGGCTTCGGCCCAAGAATGCAAGGAAAGGGTTTTGACGATGAAGAGACGGGTGGCGATCGTGGGGTTCGGCTTCATGGGCCGGATGCATTACGCGAACTGGAAAAAGATGAAGGGGGTCAGCGTGGTGGCGCTGTGCGACAAGGATGCGTCGCAGTTCAAGTCGCCTATCACCAGCGGTAATCTCGCCGGGGCGGACGCCTCGACGGATTTCGGCGATGCGGTGATTTACGATGATTTCGACAAGATGCTGGCGGAGGCGAAGCCGGACATCGTGTCCATCACGCTGCCGACGCCGCTGCACGTCCCGCTCACGTCGGCGGCGCTGAAGCGCGGCATCCATGTCGTCTGCGAGAAGCCCATGGCGCTGAACGCCGCGGACTGCGGCGCGATGCTGAAGGCGAAGGCCGCCGCGCCCAAAGGCACGCAGCTGATGATCGCGCACTGCTTGCGGTTCTGGCCGTCGTATGTGTTCCTGAAGAAACTGGTGGACAGCAAGCGCTACGGCAATGTGCTGGCGGCGTCGTTCCGCCGCTACAGCCCGCCGCCGGGGTGGGGCAAGGGCGCGAGCTGGTTCATGGACGAGAGCAAGAGCGGCGGCATGGCGCTGGATCTGCACATCCACGACACGGACACGGTGCAGTTCCTGTTCGGCCTGCCGAAGGCCGTCACCAGCACGGCGGTGTGGGACAAGGCAGGCGTGATGCAGCACATCAGCACCGTTTACGACGTGGGCGGGCCGGTGGTCACGGCGGACGGCAGCTGGTGCGTCAACCCGACGATGGGCTTTGAGGCGTCGTACCACGTGACGTTCGAGAAGGCCGTGGTGATTCTCGACGGCAAGCGCGAGAAGCCGTTGTGCGTCTATCCCGCGAAGGGCGCGGCGTTCGAGCCGAAGCTCGCGGAAGGCGACGGCTACGCGTATGAGCTCAAGTGGTTCCTCGACCTCGTGAACGGCAAGAAGGTGCAGAGCGTCATCACGCCCGAGCAGTCGCGTGACGCGGTGCGCGTCGTGGACGCGGAGAAGAAGTCGGCGCGAACCAAAAAGACGGTGAAACTGTAGCAAGGAAACGGACGATTTTTTAGACAGGATTAACAGGATTTTACAGGATGACTTTTAACCACGATGGACACAATGGTTTTCACAATAGGCACAACAATAGTGTCCATTGTGCATTCTATTGTGTCTATTGTGGTTAACGAAAACGGAGGTTTATTTTCAGCAGGTTTATTTTCGCGCAGGGACGCAGAGACGCAAAGGTTTTGCAGGGTCAACTTCTGGAAAAAAACTCCGCGTCTCCGCGCCTCTGCGCGAGAAAAAAAGGGACGAATGAATGTTACACAGAGAACCATAGAAAGGAGCACAGAGGCTCACAGAGGAATCTAAAAAAACTCTGTGTCCCTCTATGACTCCTCTGTGAAACGCTGTGTAAGACAAAGAAAGGGTTATCATGAAGAAATGCGGGCAATGGCCGATCAGCGTTTGCAGCTGGTCATTTCAGAAAAACATCGATGAGATTGGCGCGTTCATGCGCGAGCAGGGCGTGGAGCATATCCACCTGGCGCTCGCGCCCGCGCTCGGTGCGGATGGGGACGCCTACATGGCGGCGGTGAGGCGGCAGGGCTGGACCATCACCGCCACGATGCTGAACTTCGATTACGAGGACTACAGCACGCTCGACACCATCAAGGTCACGGGTGGCATCGCGCCGGACGACAAATGGGATTCAGCGCTTGCGTCGTTCATCCGCGCGGCGGGGCTCACGGCGGAGCTCGGCGTGCCGTACATCGCCATGCACGTCGGCTTCCTCGACCACACGGACGCGGCCTACGCCAAGAAATTTTACGACCGTGTGCGCGCGCTCGGCGATGCGGCGAAGGCGGCGGGCGTCACGCTGCTGATGGAGACAGGGCAGGAGTCGGCGGCGGACTTACGCGACTTCCTCGTCACGCTCGGCCACCCCAACGTGATGATTAATTTCGACCCCGCCAACATGATCCTCTACAACAAGGACGAGCCCATCCCTGCGCTCAAGCTGCTGGCCCCGTGGGTCCGCCACATTCACGCCAAGGACGCGGTGCGCACGAAGGTCAACGGCGAGTGGGGCGCGGAAGTGCCGTGGGGCGACGGCGAGGTGAACACCGCCGCATTCTTGGGCGCGCTCAAGGAAATCGGTTTCGACGGCGCGCTCGCCATCGAGCGCGAGGCGGGCGGCCAGCGTGCGGTTGACATTGCGACAGCCGTCCAACGCTTGTCAACCTGCTGATGCGGGTAACACCCCTCTGGTGTGCGGTGCGCTCCCCCTTCGGGGAGCGCACCGTGGTTGTTTTTATCCCGAATTCCGCAGGAGAAAAAAACAGGCTGTTTTCATTCACGACGATGGACACTATCGGATGCGCAATGGCCACTATAGTGCATTCACTTGACATTGGTGCATACTTGATGCATCAGGAACCAGCCCGTCAGCCTGCGGCTGCCACCCCTCCACAGGAGGGGAATTTTGCCAGTAATTCCCCTCCTGTGGAGGGGTGGCAGCCGCAGGCTGACGGGCTGGTTCCAGCGGGGTGGCTTCACGGAAAATACGCCAACATCACGTTAAACCATTATATGATTGTGCCTAATCGTGAAAACCATTGTGGTAGAAAAAACCTTGAAAATCCTTTCCCCGCCTTGCCGTATATGTTACCATTCGTGAACTTGAAAAGGTGAGTAAGGAGGCTTGATGATTGCGTTTTTGCAGGGGAAGCTGGCGGAGAAGACGCCGGCGGTCGTCGTGATTGACGTGCAGGGGGTCGGGTATGAGGTGTTCATCTCGCTGGGGACGTATGACCGCCTTCCGGCGGGCGGTGAGCCGTGTCGCCTGCTGATTCACCACCACATTCGTGAGGATGCGCAGCTGCTGTTCGGCTTTGTGCTGGCGGAGGAGAAGGCGATGTTCGAGCGTCTCATCACCATCAGTGGCGTGGGCCCCAAGACCGCGCTGGGCATCCTGAGCGGTCTGACCGTGACGGAGTTGACGGCGGCGATCGCGGACGGCGACGTGAAGCGCGTTAGCACCATCCGGGGTATCGGGAAGAAGACGGCAGAGCGTCTGATTGTCGAGCTGCGCGACAAGGTGAATCCCTTGGAGGCGATGGCGGCGCGGACGGCTGGCGGCGGCGACCCTGCCGTGGCGATGTTGCGCGACACCGTCCTTGCGCTGACCCAGCTCGGCTTCCCGCAAGATCAGGCGCGTAAGATGGCGCAAGCGGCGCTGGATGCCGATGCGTCCATCCGTGACGCGGAGACGCTCCTGCGCAAATCCCTCAGTAGCAAGTGAAGCTTAGCCACTGATGCAATACGATACAGGCCCTTTTTAACCGCAGACGGCGCACATTACTGTCTTTTTGAATGGATTGAGCCTAGGCAATATCTCCGTATCCCGTTCGCGTGATTTAACCTTGCGTTGTCATACAATGCCTCAAAAGATCGGGAGCCGTGCCGTTGTATTATGGAGTGCGCGGCTTGCCGCCGCTTTTCCAATGGGGGCTTTCCCCGAAGGCGCCCGGGTGCCCCCCCGCCGGGCGCCGGCACATCTATTCCCTTGACGGGAGCAGCGTTGGCCACCGCCTCTTCAGGCCCTCCCCCCGTGCCCCCCCGAAGACTGCGGGACACAGGCGGGGGCGCCGTCTTGTGCCTTGTTCAAGGCAAAAAATAGGCGATAATCGCACAGACATTATTTCGGTGTAGCAAGTTCTGCGCCGATCTCGACACATCGGGCGCAGGGGGTCTTGCCCATCGAGCGGATTTCCTTGCAGAACTCCGACCCCGCCTGTTCTCTAAATGTCGCCTTAATCGCCGCATGGCGTTCCGCGGGCGACAGCAACAATGCCACATGGAGCGCACCGCAACGTCCTTCGGGCGACCTCCCGCCGCCGTTTGCTTTGAGTGGCTCGAGCAAGTCCTCCCGTCCACACCCTGCCGCAACGGCTTGCGCACAATTATGTGTCTTGGGGATTCGTGAATAGATCTCGACAGCTCTGTTCATGTTCGCGTTCCTTTCAAATGAAAAAACTGTGGCATATCGGCGCCTTCGAGTTCGAGCAGTTTAATTTTTTTGTCAATGCCGCCAGCGTAGCCGGTCAGGCTGCCGTTAGAGCCGACGACGCGGTGGCAGGGGATGATGATGGAGATGGGGTTGTGGCCGACAGCGCCGCCCACGGCTCGGGCGGAGATGGCCGCTTTCTTCATCTTCTGTGCCATCTTCTTGGCGATGTCGCTGTAGGTGGTGGTTTTGCCGTAGGGGATTTCACGCAAGATGTTCCATACGCCCTGACGGAACGCGCCTCCGATCGGGGCTAACGGCAATTCCGGAATGGCGGGTTTCTTGCCCGCGAAATACCTGTCCAGCCATTTTCTGGCAACGGCGAATATCGGCATATCATCCCTCTCTTCCATTGCCCCCGGGATAGTGTCGCCATGATATTTTTGCGGGTTCAGCCACAGGCCGACAAGGTTGTCGTCACTGTCACACGCCAGTGTCATGCCCCCTATGGGCGAGGTGTAGAGCGTTGAGTAGTACATTTTCAAAACGGTTTTCCTTGCACATAAAACACGATATTATTTTTACACATTGCCGTCGGATATGTCAATGAGGCAAGTGATTTTTTTAACGGCAACCGCTAAACATCATTTTGCTTGCCCTTGATTCTTTTGAGGTGTTAAGATATTCTTTTTCAAGCTCTATTAGGAGAAAAATATGTTGGTCATATTTTACACCCCAAGTTTTCGTTCGGCGGCCGGTTTGGCTGTTCTGGCGATTTGCTATGCAACGGTTGCCTTTGGGGGTTGGGCCGCAAATGTCTTCGACCACTCGGAAGGTCGTTCTTTTTCCCGCTTCCCTGTGTCTATTTATTATGAGCCGGGAAAAGGGGATTTTACGACATTCGGGGAGGCGGTTGAGGCATTGAAAGGCAATAACAACATACAGCGGCTGGGGGAAGTCACGTTGCAGCACTTCTTCGTGTATGATTCCGTGTTTCAGCAGGAGTTTTGCGCCGCGCTCGAAAAACTTGCGCCCCGTGAGTTTGCCGAAGCCAAACGTTCGGCGGGCAATATGCACAACCCGAAAATGATCGCACTCCGTGGGTTCTTCGGGCAAGCCGTGTTGGCAACGCCGACAGTCCAGAACATCAATGCGAAACTTGCGCCGTTCGATCTGCGGGTGACGGAAGCGGATGCTGGCGAGAAAATCTATTTTGACCGCATCGAGGAGCAGTTGCATTTCCACTGTTATTTTCGCCTCACCATTGCACGCATCAATGAAACGCCATCCGCACAGAATAAGGTTCCGGACGCTGAAAACCCCATCGTTGTTGCCGCGCGGCGCCAAGTCGGCAAGACGCTTGCGTATGACTCCGGGTATGTCCGCCTGACGTATCCGATGGGGGACATCCCCATTGAGCGAGGGGTCTGCACGGATGTGGTCATCCGCGCCTTGCGCGATGCATTGAAGATGGATTTGCAGCAGTTGGTCCACGAGGACATGACCTCCTCCTTCTCAGCCTATCCCAACAATTGGGGGCTTAAGCAACCGGACAGGAATATCGACCATCGCCGAGTGCCGAACCTCAAAAAATATTTCGAGCGCAAGGGCTTTTCGGTTGCGGTTTCAAAAAAGCCGGGGGACTACCTGCCCGGCGATCTTGTGACCTGCACTGTGGCGGGGAACCGACCGCACATCATGATTGTGAGCGACAAGAAAACGCCCAAAGGCGTTCCCCTTGTTATCCACAACATCGGCCGTGGCACGCAAGAAGAAGACCGTCTTTTCTCTTTTCCGCTTACAGGGCATTATCGCATTAAATGAAGCATTTCGACGCTCGCGAGTCCTCTGTTACTCATTCCTCATTTGCAAACAGCAGCGTCCCGAAGCCCGGCTGGTCGCGGTCGTGACCTTCGGGTCGGGTTTTGCCGAGGACCTGCGCGGTGTAGGGCATCGGGAGGCCTTTGCGCCCGGCGAAATGGTTGTGGGCGATTTCAAAGACGGGCATGAAGCGGCCGCGCCCGGACTCCGAGATTTCCGCCCAGCGGCAATACTTCCCCGTGACGTCCGTCCAGCGGGCGAACGGGACGTCGTGGCCGAGGTTGTAACGCGCCACATACTCGTAGCCTTTCATCAGGCGGTTGTCGAGCGCGAAGTAGAGGTCGTCACCCTGCTGCCACGCCAACTCGCACACCGTCGCCATGGCGCCGAGGCCCAACATGCAGTGCGGCTGGTCGCGCCCGCTCTCCTGCACCTGCCCGGTCTCGCCGCTGATGTAATGCGCGATGGTCCCGTTGTCGCGGGCATGGAGGTAGAAGTCGCGGGCCTTGGCGTACATCGCCCGGTCGTCCAGGTGGATGGCCGCGGCCATGTAGGCCTTGGTGACGACGGGGCCCCAGTTGCCGTTGGTGTACGGCTCACGCGCGTAGAAGCGCTCCATCACGGGGATGAAAATTGTCTTGAACATGCGGGCGGCGGCGGCGAGTTGCGCTGCGTCGGCACCGGGCCAAGTGTGCTTCAGCGCCTCCAGCGCATAGACTATCTTGAACCCCTCCAGTCCAGCCAGCAGGGGGGCATCGTTGGTGTCGGGAATCTCGCGCAGGGTGTCGGCATACGCGGCCAGGATGGCGAGCGACCTCTGCGCATGCGCCTCGTCGCCGGAGAGGATCCACATCAGGGCGTTCTGATAGGCCGCGCTGAAATCGGCCTCCATCTTGCCCTTGGTGTGACGGAACTCCCCGTCGCGCGAGATGGCCGCGAACGGGCCCTCCATCACATAATCAGACTGCGAGCACTTGTGCCCCGCGAGCAGGCGGTAAGAGCCGTAGGCCGGCTCCGCCTTGCCCGCCACCGACCGGCGCATCCTGTCCATGCCCTCGCGCGTGTGCAGCACACCGGGATGGGCGAACCCCTGCGCGAGCGCGGGAACGGCCGCAAGGCAGGACAGGAGGGCGATGGCAGAACGTTTCATGGCAAACGATGTCCGATGGCATTCATTTTGGGTAGATGAGTTTGTCCAGATACTGGATGAGCGCATCGTCCTTAATCAGATAGATGAGTGTCCTGTCTCTCGCCGTCCAGTCAGGACAGTATGAAATGGCTAATTTCGCGCCACCGATGCCGGCAACGCGAAAAGGGGTGTAATCATCCATGTTCTGCATGATGTGCCGTTTGGACACTTTCTGTGTCTCTTCATACTCGAAGCCTGTCAGGATTGTCACCTTGACGTTCCCAAAATCCCCACCCGCATAAAAATCCTCGTGGGCAGAGACAGTCCTAGACGCCAAGACAAAAACCAGCGCCAACAGATGCCTGTGTTTCATAACGTTCTTTCAACCTCTTTGGCGATTTCCAGCAGTTTTTTTCTAATTACCTCTTCCCTCATGCAGGAATCGTCGGGTTCATATAAATCAAAATTATCGACATAATTCAAAAATGCCTCGCAAACACTAGGGGTGTCGTTTATGTTCAGAAATATCCATGTGTCCAATCCATCGAATCCGACCAAATCCTCTAGATCATATCCCGAAGGCTGTTCCTTGCCTTGGTCGATTTCGGAAACCTTGAAATATTTTTTCAGGAGTTTAAGGGTTTCCCTGTCCCGTTTGGTCTTCTGAATCATGTAACATACTCGCTTTCCATGATGTTTTTCATTTTACAAAGATGTTCTCGCGATGCCACGACAAGAACATCTGTGATGGTGGCTGTCCGTGATCAGGCATGAAAAGACATTCACCTTCGAATGCCCCGAAGTTCTGTTCAAGTAATTTTTGCTCAGAAAGCAAACTACTTAACTTGCCAGAGAGGCGAAGCCGTAAACCCTCGTCAAAAGTAACCAACCCAAGGTCGAAAGCCGCATCATGTAACCGAGAGAGGCAAATCCCGTTGCAGACATCAAGCCGATGTTCGGGATGTGTCGCCCAAGGTAATATGTGCGAAGCGATTAAAAATTCACGTACAGGAATCCGAGAAATCGCACATTGCTCCCCGTAATTATTCAGGACAACCGAACGAAAATAATCCTGCCCGCGCCGTTGCTTGATGTTCGTAACCGTCTCAGTAATGGAGGGCGGCGCAAACGTTCTTGGTGTCTTGCGAATACCCTCACGTGCCGAAACCTCGACCGTCTCATTCGCTGTCGCTTCAAAAACAGAATGTAGCAATTCCTCACTTGTAGCAACGTTTTCTGTCGGGGAGGAGGTAAACTCATTCCACATTTCTGCGTCAAGTTTGCTTGCGCCAGGCAGTCCTGCGATACCGCGCAGTTTTAATACCGGGTCGAATGACGCAAGGTTTGAAAGCTTCATTGCTACACTAGATGGTGTTCGCCTCAATACCTGTGCAACCGCTTTCACAACCTTGTTTCGGTGGTCAAATTGCCCAAATTCAAGCTTGTGATAGATGTTTAACAAGATGAGCAGCTCGTCCCTTGTCCATTTCTTTCCAGCAGACATCAGACCTCCGCTTCCTTCGTTTCAGTGAAGCGAGCTAATGGGCTGTTCCCTATATCCCATGTCTCTCCCACCTCAAACATATGCAATGCACGTGTTTCAATTTGCGCCAGCCATTGTTTGGCTTTCTCTGTCAAGTTGTGCGAAACCGTGAACACACACGCTTCATCAAGCGGAATCTTCATGTCTTCGCAAAATTCTTTCTGACTGTAGCAATGAAACGTGGCAGTTCCCCTTGTAGCATCCCCTGAAATATGTCCCCAGAAAAAGGATGTGTCTCCATTGTCCAAGTCACCGCCAATCTCCTCTGAGACTTTCATCCACCGAAAGTATTGCCGATGGTCTGCATCCAAACAACCACGTTTCAGAAATGCGACCAGTTTACGGTCTGCATTTCCTTTCGGATGCTTCTCACACAAGCGCATAGCAGTTGGATGGTAGGTACGTTCCCATTTTTCACGACTGGTTTTCCACCATGCAATCGTTATGTGCGGACAGGCGCACCATTCAGCCCACAACGAAAATTGAATCACCCGAGCAATGTCATGGGTAATCTCTTGATTGATGATTTTTTCGGTTACATTCATACTATTTAGAAATGGTGATGCCCCTGAAAGGGTAAGAAAATAAGTTCGTTTCCATTCTGCTTACACCTTGCAATGGCATTACTAAACCTCGATGTCCCAGACGGTAGGGGTTTCGCCGCGTGCGCGGAGGATGGGGGCGGCGATTTTCTGCAACGCCACCACAATCCGCACTTTCTCGGGCATAGGGAGTTTGCGCAACGCCTCGCGGTGAAGCGGTTTGCCGAACGGGAACGGCGTCACGGCTCGGTTTAGTCTGTCGTCAGGCTTTTCCATTTCCCCTCCAATCCGTGGCGCGTTAAAATGCCTGTGAGTTTTTCGGGACAGAGGACACCAGACTCGGCGAACGACTGCACCCGCGCCTTATCCTTGCCCCTGCCGGTCTGCAGCGCGATAGCCGTAAGGTGTTCGGGCGAGAAAACCGGAACCTTGATGCCGTCGTAATCCGTCTCGATGGCGTTCGCAAGCGCCTCCTCGACAAGCGGGTTGAACGCGGGCAGGAATTGCACAGGTATGCCGTGGATGACGACACATTCTTTGTCCTCCTTGAACCCTGCCGCCCTCAGGTAATCGTATAATGGCCCCAGCGAAAGCAAAAGCCCGTCGGCTTCCTGAGGCAACACGACGAACACATCAAGGTCGAATGTTGTCACAGGCTCGATGTAAAACGTTGCAGCCATCGCGCCGCCGATGGCATAACCGCCGATGATGCCTGACTCATGCATTTGCCGCAGATAGTGTAGTGTCGCTCTCATAACGCGCCGCCTTCAGAGTCCACTGTTTCATCACGGGCAGGAATGCCCGTGCCACCTTCCGCCAACTTGCCCGCAAGTCCGACATACGTTGACGGGGTGAGCGCGAGGAGGCGGGTCTTGTCGGCTTCGGGGATGTCGAGCGAGTGGATGAAGCCGCGCATGATTTCGGGCGTGATTCGCTTGCCGCGTGTCAGCGCCTTCAACTGCTCATACGGGTTCGGCTTGCCGTGTTTCCGCATCACGGTTTGGATCGGCTCCGCCAGCACTTCCCACGCGGCATCCAAGTCCTCCGCCAGACGTTCGTTGTTGACGCGGATTTTGCCCAGCCCTTTGAGCATTGACTGGTACGCCACCAGCGCGTATCCGAACGCGACGCCCATGTTGCGCAGTACCGTCGAGTCGGTCAGGTCGCGCTGGAGGCGGGAGACGGGCAGCTTGCGGGCGAGATGCCCCAGCACGGCGTTCGCGAGACCGAGGTTCCCCTCACTGTTCTCGAAGTCGATGGGGTTGATTTTGTGCGGCATGGTCGATGAGCCGATTTCGCCCGCGACCGACTTCTGCCCGAGGTAACCCATCGAGATGTACGCCCAGATGTCGCGGTTCAAATCAATCAGCACCGTGTTCCACCGCGCCAGCGCGTCGAAGAGTTCCGCCATGCCGTCGTGCGGCTCGATCTGCGTGGTCAGCACGTTCTGCGACAACCCGAAACGCCCCTCGATCACCGAACGGGCGAGCGCCTCCCAATCGACATCCGGGTACGCCGCGATATGCGCGTTGTAGCACCCCACCGCGCCGTTCATCTTCGCGGGCAGGGCAACCGCGTCCAACTGCGCCGCCTGACGGTTCAGGCGGTGCGCGAACACCGCCATCTCCTTGCCCAGCGTCGTCGGCGACGCGGGTTGACCGTGCGTCCGCGCCAGCATCGGCACGTCCTTCGTCTCCACCGCAAACGCGGCGAGCGCGTCGGTCAACGCCCTCTGTGCCGCGCGAAGCACCCGAAGCCCGTCGCGGAGCATCAGCGCGTGCGCCACGTTGTTGATGTCCTCCGACGTGCAGGCGAAATGCACGAACTCGCTCAGACGTGCCAGCGGCGTGTCCGCGATTTTCTCCTTGATGAAATACTCCACCGCCTTCACGTCGTGGTTGGTCGCCGCCTCGATGGCTTTCACCCGCCGTGCGTCAGCCTCCGAAAATGAGTCCGCGATTCCGCGCAACGCCTTGCGCCCGTCATCCGAAAGCGCGGCGGCTTCAGGGATACCCGGCGCGTCGCACAACGCCTCCAGCCACGCGACCTCCACCTCGACGCGCCGTTTGATCAGCCCGAACTCGGAAAAAATCGGGCGCAGCTCGTCCAGCTTCGACGCATACCTGCCGTCCAGCGGCGAGAGCGCATAAAGGGTCTCAACAGCTTCCATTCGTATTCCACTCCTACTCGCAAATCAGAAAGTGATTATCATACCTGTTTTGCCCTGCTACCGCAAACAAAACCACAGAGGTCTCTCTATTTTTTTATCCACAGATGACAGCGTGTGTTGCCGCGAGATAAGGGTAACACCTCGAGCCTCTATGGAATGCGGCGGGTTCCCCTTTGACCTTTGTGCCTTTGTGTGAGATTATTCATCCACGTTTGGTCTCCGCGCGAAAACACCTTGGGCATGAAGGGCTTACTCGAAAAGAATCTGCCCCCAGTTCTTGGGCTCGAGCTTGAGCTCGAACACGTCGTCGGCGACGATGCCGGTGGCTTGGTTGCTCCAGTGGCTGCGGAGGATGGTCTTGGCGCCTTCGGGGTCGCCGAAGGTCGCGCCGATGTCGCCGGTGTAGGTGGTGCCGGGCGCGGGGGTGAAGCCGATGTCTTTGAGGGGTATCGCGGCCTGGACGATGTAGTCGCGGCCGGGGGTGGCCTTCACCTCGATCTTGGCGTTGTCGAGGGTCTTGACGCATTGCATCTCGTAGCCGTCGCGGATGACGCCGGAGTAGAATTTGCGGGGGCGTTTCTCGTCGGACACGGGTTTGAACAGCACGGCGGCGGGGGTGCCTTTGAGGTTGCCGATGGAGATGCGGAGGTCGCCGAGGACGGGGGCGGTGCGCTTCCTGTCCGCGCTGGCGTCGGTGCCGAGCTGGAAGTCGACGGTGTCGCCGCGGGAGTACATCTCGGCGGCCTCGGAGGCGCCGTTGGTGGCCCAGGGGGTGGCGTCGGTGACTTTCCAGCCGAGGTAGAGCATGGCGTCGTCGTAGCCGATGGCGAACTCGACCCTGTCGGTGGGCTTCTTCTCGAATTTCATGAGCTCGCGCACGTTGAAGTCGCGGCGGATGTCGCCGGTGAAGTTGGTGACGGAGTGTTTCTTGGCGGTGGCGAGGCGCGCGCCGACGCCGGCCTGCGCGAGCTTGTCGCGGATCTCCATCACGCGGGGGAGGTCTTGGGCGGTGAGGGTGAGGGTGCCGCCTTGGAGCGCCCTCACGGTGTCGAGGCCGGTGACGCGGTGGTTGACGTAGGCGGTCTTGCCGGCCTGGAGGTAGAGGTGGCCGTCGTCGGCGATCGTGACGGAGCCGCCGAAGTCCTCCGCGCCCATGCCGGGGGGGATGTTGTCGGTGACGGCGCCGGGGACGGCGGCCTCGGGGAAACTAATCTTGGCGGCGTCGGACTCGAAAAGCTGGGTGAGGTAGAAGCCGCCCTCGGTGAGGATGTGCCACATCCCCTTGTCGGTGGCGATGACGAAGAAGTTGCCGATGGGCGCGGGGAGTTTGCCGACGCCGACGATGTCGTAGGCGGCGTTGATCATGCCGGGCTGGGCGGGGGGGGCGTTGTGGCCGCCGTGCACGCCGACGTAGTTGTTGGGGTACGTCCATTTCAGTTTGCCGCTGGCGATGTCGTAGCAGGGGAAGTCGCTGTGGTTGACGCCGTAGTGGCCGTTGTAGAGGACGAGCGAGCCGTCGGCCGACCCGATGCCCCGTTGCGCCCCCATGCCGCCGCGCCGCTCGATGTCCTCGGGCGCGGGCAGGCGGGTGGCCTTGGTGAGGTCGTAGCGCGGTGCGCCGCATTTCGTCCAGCCCGTGGGCGCGATGCGGTAGAGGCCGCCGTAGAACGTGAGGCCGGGGGTCATGGGCATATACCAGCCCGACACCCACCCGCCGAGTTCCACCATTTGCTCCGTGACCTCGCCGGGCTGCTCGATGCCGTCGCCGTTGGCGTCGCTCCAGATGCGGATGCCGCTGATTTTCCCGTTGGGATGGCCGTTGCCCCCGATCTTGTCCGCGAGCGCGTCGAGGCGCGCGCGGAGGCGGTAGTCGCCGGGGGCGAGGCGCTCGTAGATGTACACGGGCTGGTAGCCGTGGTAGTCGCCGCTGACCGCGACGTAGAGGCGGCCGTTGTCGCCGCGGGAGAAGCGGCAGGTGCCGCATTCGCCGCGGTGGAACACGCCGACGCATACGGCGCGACCCGTCGCCTTGTCGAGCTTCCATTCGCAGCCGCTGCCGGCCATGACGAGCGGGTCGGCGGGCGAGATCGCGCCGCCGGGCGCGCCGTAGTGCGTGGGGCCGAAGAACTCGCGGATGAACTTGCCCGTCGCGGCGTCCCAGCACGAGAAGCGCTTGGGGTGGTCGTCCTGCTCGGCGACCCAGAGCGTGCCGTGCTTGTCGAGGCGCACGGCCGCGATGAACCGCATCCCGTCTTTCTTCCATGGCCCGAACAGCGGGCGGCCGCCCTTCTTGCCGATGGCGCGTTTGGCCTTGCCGTCCTTGTTGAACACCTTGACCTGATTGTCGGGGTCGCGCACGCCGACATAGAAGTTGCCTTCCGCGTCCACGGTGAGGCACGTCGCGTTGATGATCCCCTCGATGCGCACGGCGGTCGTGCCGTCGGGCTTGACCTCGAGGACGCTCGCCTTGAACTCTTGGAACGTCGTCACGCCCTTCTTCGTCTCGAGGCGCATCTCGTCGTTCGCGAGCGCGTACAGCGTGCCGTCCGGCGCGACGGTCAGGTTGATGATGTCGCGCACGGGAATGCTCTTGGCCTGCTTGCCGGTCTTTGCGCTGAGCACGCGCACGGTGTTGCTCTGCGCGAGGTAGAGGTTGCCGTCGTAGGCGTCCAGCCCGACAAGCCCCTTGCCGACCGCCACCGTCGCGAGGCTCGAGCCCTCGAAGTTGATGTAGTCGCTCTTCGCCGTCGAGATGCGGTAGATGACCCCGTCGTCCTGCCAGTCATAGACGTAGGCCATGCCGTTGTCGAGCGCGACGTGGGCCGCCCCGCCGAAGCCGCCGCGCTTGTGGCGCCACTTCACGTTACCCTCGAAGTCCGCGCACACGAGCGCCTTGCCCGCCTCCGAACAGTTCCAGCCCAAGTACATGCTCTCCCCGTCCGTCGCGAGTGCGCTGGGGTTGCCCATGTCGCCGCCCCAGTTGCCGCCCGGCGAGTCGTAGGGTGTCCTGCCCGCGTTGTCCGCCCACCCCACGAGGCGCAGGCCGATGCCCGTGTGGAAGATGGCCTCCCATGTGTACGCCCCCTCCGGCACGGGTTCGCCCGGCTTCAGGTGGCTCATGTTCGTCAGCCCGTCCCACGGCACGGTGTGCTTGCCCTTCGCATAGAACTCGCCGTTGACCAGCTGCCGCACGACGTACCCCTCCGCGTCCCTGATGTTCAGCGAGACATACCCGTCCTCTGGTGCCTCAAACGTGATGTCGGTGAAACCCTCGCGCGCACCTTTCGCATCGAGCAGCCCCGTCCAGTCGATCACCGGCGCACCGCCCTCCATCGACACCTTGAACTCGCGGTTGTCCGCCAAGCGCAGCGGCTGCGGCTCCACGCCCCCCTTGTCCGCGAGCGTCGCGAACCCCCAGACCCCGCGCGCGTGGAACGTGAACACGCGATCCACCGTCACCCCCGGCCGGAAGATGTCCTTCAGCGAGATGCGGTAGCCCGCCGCCGTGTTGAAATTCGGCTCCACCGAGAAGAGTATCTTCATCCCCGCCTGCGCCGCCAGCCCGCCCTCGCGCAGGACTTTCCACGGCAGCGCGATCTCCTGCACATAGCCCTTGCCGTCCGCGTCCACGGTGAACGCCTGTTTCGCGCCCTTGGCCTTCGCGTCCTTCAGGGCTTCCCCGTTCTTGTTCGGGAAGTCGATGTCGATGACGTCCTTGCCGTCGCGGTCGCGCCACGCCGTGACCCAGCAGACCGGGGCCTCCTGCCGCTCGGGGTCCGCGACGATGCGCATCTGGAGCGCGTCGCCGCCCCAGCCGGGATCCCCCGCGACCGTCCCCGGGTTGCTCAGCGGCGTCTCATCCTTGAACCGCGCCAGCACATACAGGTTATCCTTGTCCCACATCGCGTGTATCCACACGGCGATCTTGTCGCGCTGCGTCTCCACGTCGCCGCAGACGAACACCCCCCCGCTCAAATCCCAGCCCTCGGCCGTGCCGTCGATTTTCAGCCCCCCCGGCGCCGGAAGCACGCGTATGTTCAGGTTCTCCGTCTCCGTCGCCCAAAGCCCCCCCGCAAGGCACACCCCCGCGATAAAACGCATCATAACGCTCTTCATAATCGATACTCCTTAATGAATACCGGCAAGTATATCAATACAACGCGCCGACAATCAAGGAGTAAGTGGCGGAGGAGGAAGGAAGCGAGTAAGGCCCCCGCCCACAGTCAGGAATACGGTAACGGGAAAAACAGCGGAAAGTGTTGTTTTCTGTTGGCGATGTGCGTCGGGCCGGGGCGATGCCGGACTTCCCGCACCCTTTCCGAGGGGGCATTTAATATTTGGGATTTCCGCCTCAAAACGGTGTTGACAACACACTCAGAAAAGCGCATACTTTCATCATGCTTTAAATTCGCATTTCGAGAAAGGGTGTAAGTATGAACATGAAGTGTATGGTGGTGTGCGGTGTGTTGGCGTGTGCGTTGCTTGCGGATGCGCAGGTCTTGACGTGGGACGGGGCGGGCGGCGCGAAGTGGGATGCGTCGTCGGTGAATTGGCTGGATGAGAGCAGCCAGCCGTCGGCGTGGGTGCCGGGGGCGGTGGCGAAGTTCGACGGCGGCGGAGGGTTCGTGGAGGTGGCCGCGGATGTGTCGGCGGGCGGCATCACGTTCGCGTCGGGCGGCTACACGCTGGCGGGGTATGGGCGCATCCGGCTGGAGGGCGATCTCTTCGTCGCGGGGGGCGCGACGAACAGCGTGGGCGCGGAAATTTTCTCGGCAAGCGGCATCGCGAAAACGGGCCTGGGCGCGGTGGCGCTGGGGCAGTGCGTGGGCAAGGTGACGGTGAGCGCGGGCGACTTGCTGGCGATGGCGTCGCAGTTCGCGGACGCGCAGGTGGCGGTGTCGGCGGGGGCGCGGATCGTGACGGCGGGCGCGCCGCGCGCGGGGAACCTCGTGCTGGACGGCGGCTTCGAGATGTTCGGCCTTGATGACGGCACGTTCCGTTATGCCGACAATGCGGCGGGGCTGAATTTGGGCGCGTGGGTCACCGCGATGCCGGATCTGGTGGCGGGGCAGAACGTCGCCACGAAGGCGGCGCTGAACTCGCCCGGGACCGCGACGGAGGGGGTCCATGCGCTGGCCCTGCAGTATAACGGCGTGGTGGCGCAGACGGTGGCGGTGGCGCAGGGGGGATGGCATCAGATCGCGTTCGATCATTTCCTGCGCAGGGGTTACGCGGAGACGCTTGTTTTTGTGACGCTGGATGATGCGCCGGTGGCGTTGCTGCTCAACGACGCGGTGGAGTCGAACGCGTGCCGCTTCGTGAGCGTGCCGTTCTGGCTGGCGCCGGGGGCGCACACGCTGGGGCTCGCGGGGGAGGGGTTCTGGGGCGACCGCATGTCGATAATTGACGACGTGGTGCTGGCGCCCGCGTTCGCGTCGGCGGCGGCGTGCCTGTCGCTGGGCGGTGATTCGGAGGTGGCGCTCGCGGCGGGCGCGGCGGCGGTGCTGGGGCATAGCGGCACGCTGGGCGTCGCGAGACTGGATGTCAATGGCGGCGCGTCGGTCACGGGCGCGGGCGCATGGGCGGAGACGGTGACGGGGCTGTGGTTCGAGTACGCGAACAGCGCGTGGGCACCGCCGCTGGCGATGGGCGAGGACGCGCTCCTGCGTTTCCGCGAGGACGCTTCGGAGGAGGTCGAGGGCGTGGCGCGGCGCGTGTGGGTGTCGGGCGCGCCGGGGGGCGTGGCGCTCACGGGCGAGGGCCTGACGCTGATGAACACGGCGGCGGCGGGGTCGGTGCATTGCACGGTCAGCGATTTGAGCGCGGTGACGGTGGGGGCGCCGATGACGCTGAGCATGCCGACCCTATTCGACATTTTCGGCTCGCTGACGTTTGCGGATAACGTCTCGTCGAATATGCCGTTCTTCAAGCGCGGCTTCGGGGAGATGACCCTCACGCAGCCGATCATGCAGCAGGTGGGGCGCTTCACCGTGCTGGAGGGGCGCGTGAGCCTCAACCACATCAACGCGCAGGCCGGCACCTCTACGCCGACGGACCGTTTCTTCGGCGGCTACATCTGGGCGCAGTCCCAGCCGGGGCGCGTGGCGGAGGTGCGCCTGACGCAACCGGACGTGACGCACGCGCTGGGCGTGGTGTTCGCCGGTTCGGGCCGGGCCGTGGTCACGACCGCGCTCGGCGGCAGGACGGTCAGCATCGGCCACCCGCGCTCGCTGATGCCCACGCCCGCGGAGTTCCTCGTGCCGGGCGGCGACACGCTGAGCATCCGCCAGTTGCTCTACCCTTACAGTTTCGGGCGGGACAGGTCGGGCGGCCTGCTCAAATCGGGCCCCGGCGTGCTGGAGATCCGCGAGGGCGGTTACGACACGGGGAACAGCCGCGCGCACACCGGCCGCGTCATCCTGCGCAACGGGACGCTGCGCGTGCTGGCGGACGATGTCGGCAACCTGAACGGCGGCACGCTGGCGTACAACGGCATGGCGCCGAGCGGGCGCGGCGGCTCGCTGGGCCTGACCCCGTTCTCCACGGCGATGTGGATCGGCGACGACGAGACCCAGCCGCTGGACGACCTGACCTTCACCGCCGCCGGCAACAAGCGCTACATCGGCCGCGACATCGAGGTGTTCGACGTCGGCAACGACGTGCGCTTCGAGGTGGAGAACAGCACGGACACGCTGTTCGACGGGACGCTCACCCTGCATCGCGGCGTGACGTTCGCGGGGGCCAACGACGCGCACCTGCGCCTGAACCGCGTCACGGGCGCGGGATCGGCGGTCGCGCTCGCGCTCGAGGGCTTCTCGCACGTCACCGTCTCCGACACGCTGGACGGCGGCATCGACCTGGACATCGGCGGCAGGACGCTGGTCATCGGCCCGGAGCAAGTGGCCGTCGCGGCCCTCGGCGCGTTCGCGGCGAACGGCGCGACGCTGGACATCAATCTCGCGGGCGGGACGTGCAGCCGCATCGAGGCGGGCGACGCCACGCTCGGCGCGGTCGCGTTCAACCTGTACTATCTAGGCTCGAAGGTGCCGTTCGCCGAGCCCGGCGTCTATACGCTGGTGACCTGCTCCGGCACGTTGACGGTGAACATCAACGCCCTGTCCGTGGCGAACGAGATGCCGGGATTCGCGTATGCGTTCAGCGCGGCGGGCGGCGCGCTCACCCTCACGATACAGAGCGACACCCCGGCCACCTTCACGGCATGGGCGCACGCCGAGGGCGGCCCGTGGGACACGGGCGCGAACTGGAACCCCGCGACCGCGCCGGACGACGCGGCGCTGTCCGTGCTGATGGGCGGGGCCATCACCAATGCTGCGGAGGTCGTGCTCAACGCGCCCTACACCGTCGGCTCGCTGATGTTCAACAACCCGCTGCTGGGCTACACGCTGGACGGCGACGCGCTCACGCTCGGGCGGATCGACGTGCTGACCGGCCCGCACACCATCAAGAACGCGCTGGTCAATTCCGGCCCGCTGGCCGTCGCGGTGGCGGGCGGCAAGTTGACGCTCGGCGGCTCGGCGACGGTGCTGCCGCAGGTGCTGCTGGAGCAGGGCACGCTGACCGTCGGCGGCGCGGACGTCACGCTCGCCGCCAGCATCGAGGGCGCGGCCGGCACGGCGCTCGCGTTCGAGGACGGCGCGAAAGCGACCGTGAGCCTGCCCGCGGGCGGGACGTTCAGCGGCGCACTCAAAGGCCCGGCGGGCGCGGCGCTCGTCAAGGACGGCCCCGGCCTCTGGACGCTGGACGGTTACGACTCGCTCTATTTCGGCGCGTTCAGCCAGGCCCTCGGCAACACAAGGCTGGAGGGCGTGTCGCTGTTCGGGCCGGTCACGACTGAGGCCGGCACGGCGCTCACCGTCGCGCCCGCCGCCACGGACGGCCTGATGGGCTACTACTACCACATCGGCGACCGGACCACCCTCAATTCATACTCCAACGCGTTCCTCTCGGTCGCGACGCTGGAGGCGGTCATCGCCACGCGCACGCCCGACCTGATCTCCCCGAGCGGGCTGGACGGCGAGAACTTCGACTACCCCATCGCGGAGAACCTGACCCTGAGGTTACCCTACCCGTTCGGCACCGACGGCGTCTCGCCCGGCCCGTGCCAGTACGACTTCATCGCGGTCTGGCGCGGCAGCATCACGCTCCCCGAATCGGGCCGCTACAGTTTCACGCTGCAAGCGGACGACTTCCCCCTCGTGGTGATCGACGGCAACGTCCTCTTCTCCAACAACCGCTGTGAGAACGCCACCACCACCTACGCCAGCGCCGTCGAACTCGGGGCCGGCCGCCACGACATCTTCATCGGGCTGGGGCAGGGCGGCGGCGTTGCGGGCATCCGCCTCCTCGTGCATTGCCCGTCGGACGAGATCGGCCAGGCGCACATCCCCATCCCGAACAGTTGGCTCTCACCTGTGTCCGCGCTCGGCTCCATCAACGGCGCGGGCGCCGTGGCCGTGCAGGCCAACGCCAGCGCGATTGTCGGCGCGAAGGGCGCCAGCGTCGTGAACGGGACGCTGACCACGGGCGCGGGCAGCCTCCTCACGAAGGCGGGCGGCGACCTGCTCGACCTCCCCAACGGCGCGGCGAACCAGATCGCGGGCGCAATGACCGTCCTCGGCGGCAAGGTCACCCTCACCGCGCAGGGCCAGTTGGCCGCGGCCAGCCGCGTGGTCGTGGGCAGCGGCGCCACCCTCGCCGTGCAGGCCCCGCAGGCCATCAGCGGCCTCGAAGGCCGCGGGAACGCCTCGCTCGGCGGCGCAGACGAGGTGTGCGTGGATATGTTCGCGTTCACCGACGAGAGCGACAGCGGCATCTCGGACCAGAAGACCTACACCCACGCCGTGAGCATGCCCACGAGCGAGGCGGGCGTGACCGTCAACGGCGTACCCTTCACCACCGGCGACGCGGGCTGGGTGCGGGGGCCGAACTTCCCCACCTCCACGGCAGGGCCCAACGGCGGCAACACATCCATGGAGCAACTGCTCAACCGCCTCTACTACAACCAGACAGACTACACCTTCACCCTCACGGGCCTGCAGCCCTTCACGGCGCACGAGTTCCGCATCTACAACCGCGCCTACACCCTCAACGACATGCGCATGGCCACCTACACGTTCAGCGTCAACGAGGCCGTGCTCGGCTCGGTCTCCTACAACGAGGACAGCATCGTGCGCAGCATCGTGCGCTGCCGCTACATCACCGACGCGGCCGGGACGCTCACCGTGCGCGTGCAGTCCTTCAGCACGGCGACCGCCCACCTCTACGCATTCTCGAACGAGGTCATCGGCCGCAACATCCAGGCCCCCGGCGAGGTGACGCTCACGCTGTCGCCCCCGGCGGGCGCTGAACTCTCCACCGCCGCCCCATTCTTCGGCAGTGGCACGGTCGTGAAGGACGGCGCCGGCCTCCAGCGCTTCGGCGGCGCGAACACCGCGCACGGCGGCCTGACCGTGCTGGACGGCGAGGCCGTGCTGAGCGCGGGCGCGTCCGTCGCCAGCGGCCTGTCCATCGCGCCGGGCGCGGGCGTCACCGTGCCGAACGGCCATGTCGCGCTCGGCGGCCTGAGCGGCGGCGGCGGCACGTTCGACCTGCCGAGCGACACCATCGTCCGCGCGCAGGGCATCTACATCCATTACTTCACGAACGACGTGCAGACCCAAATCTCGCCCGCCAAAACCTACACCCACGCGCTGGACTTCGGCAACAGGGATGGTCTGCCGGCCGATGTCCCCGGCGCGGAGGTGAACGGCGTGACCTTCCTGAAGGCCAGAAACAGCGGCTCATCCAGCGGCTATGGCTGGAGCGGCATCGGCAGGCAATTCAATCACGTCGGGAACACCGCGCACGGGAACGTGATCGCGGACGACCAGGCGGTGTACCAGTTGCTGAGGGACATGGTGTGGGAGAACGTGGCGGGCGACGTCGGCACCCTCACGGGCCTGACCCCCGGCAAAACATACGAGGTGCGCTTCTACAATCGCTGGTGGGGGGTCGGCGGCAACCGCTCGCAGACCGTCCACTTTGTCACCGACGCTACGGAGAACACCGTCTCCTTCAACGTGGACGGCTTGTACCCGCACTTCCTCGCCTATCGCTACACCGCGCCCGCCTCCGGCACGCTGAACATCATCTTCTACCCGGAAGTTTCCGGCAGCACCTGGCACATCTACGCGCTCACCAACGAGGAGGTCGATGAGCACACCGAGCCGTTGCCCGCCGAGACCGCCACCGTACCCCAGTGGGAGTACCCCGAGGAGACGCTCTACCAGCGCTTCTTCACGTGCGACGCGGACACCCAGATATCCACCCTGAAACGCTACACGCACAAACTCGACTTCGGGGTCCGGGGCGGAACCACGCAAGGGAAACCCGGCGCGACTGTCAACGGCGTGACCTTCGTCAAGGGCGGGCCCTACGGCACGACCTTCACCGAAGGCCGCCTCTACGGCTGGCGCGGCTTCGGGGGGGGCAACGGCAACCACGGCGGCGGGAATGCAGGCTACAGCGGGATTGCGCAATCGCAAGGCCTCTACGCCCTCCTCACGGACATGACGCACAATACGCAGAACGCCACCGCCTACCTCACCGGACTGACCCCCGGCAAACAGTACGAGGTGCGCATCTACAACCGCACATGGGATATGGGTAACGTCCGCACGCAGACCGCCACCTTCACCGCCGGGCCCGGGACATCTGAAACCATCACCTTCGACTTGGACCGTCTGGCGGCGCACTTCCTCGCCTACCGCTACACCGCGCCCGCCGACGGCCGCCTGACCATCCAGTACACCTCCGCCACCGTCGCCACGTGGCACATCTACGCGCTCACCAACGAGGAGGTCTATGACCCCGCCAAGGACATCGTCATCATCGACGTGGCGAACCGCACCGACACCTTCGGCGGCGACGTGACCGGCGGCCAGCGCTGGGAGAAGCGCGGCAACGGCACCCTCCTGCTCACCGGCAACAGCACCGCCACCGGCCCGCTCACCGTGCGCGGCGGCGCCCTCGGCGTGGACCTCAACGGCATCGCCACCCTCGGCCCCGTCCTCGTGCAGGACGCCCTGCTCTTCGGCCACGGCACCTTCGGCGGCGACGTGTTCATCGCCTCCAACGCATGGCTGCACGCCGGGACGCCCGCCGCGTGCGGGCTGCTCACCGTCGGCGGCCGCCTGACCCTCGAGGACGATGCGCGGCTCGACTGGCGCTACGGCGCAAAGCCCGCCGCCGACACCTTCGCCGTCGGCGCCCTGACCCTGCCCGCTGAAGGGACGTTCCACACCGCCCCCCTCGCCCCCGGCGCGACCCCGCCCGCCAAGCACGTCGTCTTCGACTCCGCCACCCCCATCAACGGCCCCGCCGACCTCTCCGGCTGGGACATCACCGACATCAAAGGCGCGAAACTCGAATACAACACCGCCCGCACCCAAATCCTCTTCCGCAGTTCACGCGGGACGATCATCATGCTGCGGTGACGGCTGGGCAGCAGGCCGACGGGGTGGTTCCAGATGGGTGGTTCCCGTGGGCGAGGCGTTCTCGCGTGACACCATCAGGTTAAACCACAATAAAACCCACTGCATTTAAAAAGTGCGGGGCGAGCGTTTTTTGCTTTTCAGTTCGCGGGAATGTAGTACACTACTCCCGTGTAACTTGGCAAAGATTGAACTGAAGTGAGGTGAGCGATGAAATCGATTCCGTTTGTGAATGTGTGCGTTGGGTTGGCGGTGCTGGCGTGTGGCGGGAGGACGGCTGTTGCGGCGGATGTGTTCTGGTGCGGCGCGGAGGGGCCGGACTGGCACGCCGCGGCCAACTGGGAGGACGGCGCCGTGCCGGGGGTGTCGGATGTGGCGGTCTTCGATCCGGGGCAGTGCGCGATCGGCTGCTGGGCGTTTAACGTGAGCAACCGCGTGGAGGTGGCGGGGCTGAGGTTCGCGGGGCTGCCGCGCGCGGTGCTGGGCAGGGGCGTGGGGGACGGCGCGTTGGCGATCGGCGCGGGTGGCGTCGTCGTCGCGGACGGGATGGTCACGCTGGAGATGCCGCTGGAGCTGGGCGCGTCGCAGGCGTGGACGGTGGCGGAGGGCGCGGAACTTTTGGCGACGGGGGCGATGTCGCTGTACGGCGAGCCGGTGCTGACGAAGGACGGCGGGGGGCGCGTGTGGCTGACGGGGCCGGGGGCGCTCGCGGGGCGTTTCCGCGTCGCGGCCGGGACGCTGAAAACGTCGCGGGACGCGGAGGCGCCGGTGACGGAGGGGCTGGCGGTGTGGCTGGACGCGGCGGCGACGGATACGGTGGTCACGAACGGCGCGGGGGAGATGACGGCGTGGCTGAGCCGCGTGGGCGGGTCGGCGATGGCGGCGGTGCCGGGCGGCGGGCCGCGGTGGGTGGCGGACGCGCTGGCGGGGCGGCCGGCGGCGCGGTTCAGCAACGCCTCCAATCAGGGGATGGTGATGGAGGCGGGGTACGCGAACACCACGAATTGCGCGACGGCGTTCATCGTGGTCCAGCGCCGCCCGGAGCAGAAGGACAACGCGGGCCTGCTGTCAATCTACAGGGGCGGGGAGCAGGATTACGACCAGTACCACGCGGGGGTCTTTTTCCACCTTCCGGGCGCGGCCCCGCACCGCTCGGTGAAGGGGTACAGGAAGAGCGAGGACGGGGGGCACGCGTATTTCCCGTTCGAGACGCCGGTCTGCTTCATGTCGCGGTATGACGGCGTGTCGCACGTCATCGCGCAGGACAACCCGTTTCAGCGCGGGACGACTGGCACGCACACGAACATGTTCCTCCCGTTCGATGCCGACCGCGTGGTGCTGGCGAACCGCGCGGCGCCGGCCAACGGCTTCAACTACCCGTTCAACGGCGACATCTCGGAGGTGCTGCTGTACAACCGCGTGCTGACCGAGGCGGAGGAGCGCCACGTGTTCGCGTACCTCAACGGGAAGTGGGGCGTGGCGCCGTCGCTGGAGGCGACGCTGAAGAAGGCGGCGGCGCATTTCGACGCGTCGCAGCCGGAGACGGTCGCGACGAACACGCTGGGCGAGGTGCTGGCGTGGACGAACCTCGTCTCGCTGGAGAACAGTGAACTGGTGCCGGTGACGGAGGGGCAGAACCCGCTGTATGTGGAGGGGACCATTCCGGCGGTGCGGTTCGACAAGAACCTGACGAACGCGCTGCACATGCGGCCGAACTGGGGCTACCTGAACGGCTCGCGGACGGCGACGCTGTTCGCCGTGGTGACGCCGCGCGGGGAGCAGATCTCGTATGCGGGGGTCGCCTCCATCGGGCGGCTGGCGGGGGGCACTTCGGATCACGGGACGGCGGGGTGCGCGGCCTTCCTGCGGCTCGATAACCAGAATAACGAGATCTGGATGGGCGAGCAGGGCGGGCGGAGCCTGGGCGGCGCGCATGTGCCGCCAGGGCGGGTGTCGGTCGTGATGTCCAGTTTCGACAATGGGATGCACGCGGTGTGCGTCAACGGTGCGCTCGGGAGGGCGCCGAGCATGAAGGACGTGACGTTCGAGGCGAATTACCTGCGGCTGGGCAACCGCATTGCGGGCAACGCGGGCGACGGCGTCTTCACGTTCAACGGCGATGTCCACGAGGTGCTGGTTTTCAACTGCCCGCTGTCGGAGGGCGAGATCGCGGAGATCACGGCGCTCCTGAATGAGAAGTGGCGCGGGCTGGACGAGATTGAGGATCTGCTCGCGGATGCGGAGGTGCGTTTCGATGCGTCGGACGAGGGGTCGGTGACGACGAACGCGCTGGGGGTCGTGACGGCGCTGCGCAACCTGAACGCGGATTCCGTCGCGGAGATTCCCGCGTTCGGCGCGTGCGACGGGCCGCTGTATGTGGACGACGCGATGAACGGGCTGCCCGTGCTGAGGTTCAGGGGCGCGCTGAGCAACGCGCTGCTGATGACCTCCGGCTACGCGAACACGAATGCGGCCCTGACGGCGTTTGCGGTCGTGCGCTGCACCGAGAACAGCAGCACGGACGCGGGCCTGCTGACGATCGTGCGGCACGATATGCTGGACTATCGCTACGCGAACAGCGCGGTGGTCATGTTCAACCGCACGGGCAGGTACGACGGCTGGGCGGGGTACCGCGACAACGAGGAGCGGGCGAAAATCAACGACGTGCCGTTCGGCGCCCCGTTCCTGCTCATGTCGCGCTTCGACGGCATGAAACACACGCTCATGCTGAACAACGGCCACAGCGCGAGCGTGGCGATGGTCGGGCGCTTCGACGCGGACCGCCTCCTGCTGGGCGCGCGGCAACTTTACGGCCCGGACGACGTTGTGGAGTTCCGCTCTTTCCTGTCCTGCGATCTGGCCGAGATGCTGGTGTACAACCGCGTCGTCACGCCGACGGAGGCCGACGCCATCCATGCGTACCTGCGCGAGAAGTGGTACCCCGAGATGCTCCCGGACGCGCTGCCGGAATTGCTGGACACCGCGCTCGTGTGGCTCGACGCTTCCGACGCGGCCACCGTGACGGCCGCGCCTGACGGCCGCGTGACCGCATGGGCCAACCGCAACGACGGCGCCGCCGTGTTCGTCCCGCCGCCGGGATGTGGCGGCCCCGCCCTCGTCACCGACAACATGAACGGCCGCCCGGTGCTGCGCTTCGACAAAGACCTCGCGCCGCAACAGATGCTGTGGTGCGACTCGGGGTATGCGCTCACCACGACCGCCGTCACCGCCGTCGTCCTGATGCGGCCGCGCGAGGACCTGCTCAACAACGGGCGCCTCATGGCCACATGGCGCGACACCGGCCCCGACTTCAACTCCCTCGACGGCGCGACGCTCCTCTACTACACCGCCGGAAACGGGGGGCGCTGGCAGACCCACCACATGAACCAATCGAAATCATACTGCACAAACGTGCTCCCCGAAACCCCCACCTGCCTCATCTCGCGCTTCGACGGCTACAACCACCGCATCATCAAGGACGGCACGGAACTGTGCTCCGTCGAGACGGCCGTGAGCGCGTTCAACGCGAACCGCCTCGCCATCGGCGGCCGCCGCTCCGCACAACAGAACGAGAACGAGTGGTACAACGGCGACGTGGCCGAGGTGCTGGTCTTCGACTACGCGCTCACGCCCGGCCAGTACCAGACCCTGATGAAATACCTGACGCAAAAATGGCTCGCGCCGACGCCGCCCGAGCCATGGGATGCCGGGAAGGACATCGAGGTCTGCGCGGACGCGCTGCTCGACACGCGCGGCGCGGCGGCCCTCGCCCTCTCCGGCGGCGACGCGCTGTACGGCGCCGGAACAATCCTCGGCGACGTGACCGTGGGCGACGGCGGCCGACTGTCCGCCACCGGCCCGCAGCTGACCATTGACGGCGACTTGGCGATGCAGGGCGGCGCGCGTCTGGCGGTCGATTACAGCGGCGGTCTGCGCCCGCTGGTCTTCGCCTCCGGGGAACTGACACTGGCGGATCTGAACGTCCTCGCCAGCGCGATGGAGCAGGTCGCCGGCGCCTCGACGCTCACCCTCCTGCAAGGCGGCACCGGCTGGAGCGACGGCGACGGCAACGCCCCCGACCCCGCTGGCTGGACGCTCACCGGCGGCATCAACGGCGCCACCTTCCGCCTCGACCCCGCCGCCTACCGCGTCAACCTCAAACTCTCACGCGGCACGATCCTGATGCTGAAATAGTTTTACGGGAAACAACTGTCCTGATAATGGAGGGCGAGCGTCCCCGCGAGCCGCCACGCGATTCAAATTACGATAGTGACGTTACTCAACATTAGTACACAAGGGGCGAAGCCCCGCAAGCAGTAGCGTAGGGCAGAGCCCTAGCCCTGTAGAGTCAGAATGCGTGGCCTGCTTCCGTGCTGACCGTCCGCCCGAGCGCGGTGAGGCGTTCGCAGGTGCGGCGGAAGCTGGCGTCACCGCCCTCGTCCACGCTGGGCTTGCCGGGGTAGAGCTGGTAGAGGCGGCGGTATTTCGCGGGCGTGATGTTCGGCATGAAGATGTTTGCGCCGCACTGCATCACGCGGTCGCGGCCGTCGGGGTCGAGCGCGTCGAACGCGGTGGTCGAAGGGATATGCGCGTGCGGGTTCAGGATGCGGAGCAGGGCCATGGCCGCGTAATAGACGCTGCGGTGCTCGAGCGTGGGCTTGCCCGCCAGCGGCGTGCCGGGGTGTGCGAGGAACGGACCGCAGCCGATCATCTGGAGGTTCAGTTGTGTCGTGAACGCGATGTCGCGCGCGATCTGCTCCAATGGCGCATCGGGCAGTCCGATCATAAAGCCGCTCCCGACCTGATACCCCAGTTCGCGTAAGTCTTGGAGACAGGCGATGCGCTCCGCAAATGCGCAGTCAGGATGGATGGCGTTAAACAGCGTTTCGGAGGAGGTCTCGAAACGCAGGAGGTAGCGGTCGCACCCGGCCGCTTTCAGTTCCGCAAGCTCCCCGCGTGTCCGCACGCCGACGGACAACGTGACCGCAAGCCCCGTCTCGTTTTTGATACGGCAGATGATTGCGCTCAGCACAGGCGCGGTGAAGAAGGGGTCTTCGCCCGACTGCAACACGACCGTGCCGCACCCGAGGCGTTTGGCGGTGAGTGCGGTCTCGAGAATTTCGTCCGCGCTCATGCGGTAGCGCGTGATGGCGCTGTTGCTGCAGCGGATGCCGCAATAGAGGCAGTCGTTACGGCAATGGTTGGAGAACTCGATGATGCCGCGAATGTGCACCGTGTCCCCGAAGACGCGCGCGCGGATCTGGTCCGCCTCCGCGCACAACGCGCCGAACGCGGCGGGGTCGGTGGCGGCCTGCGAGAGAACCTCCGTTAACGCGCATGGGGTTAGCTTGGCGGGGTCGATGGGGTCTGTGGAGTGGTTTAGCATCATGGTTGGTTTTGGGTTGGTTTGGTTGGTTTGGTCGGTTTGGTTTTTCGACTGATGGCGACTGATACCGACTGACTTCGACTTAAGTCGAACATTCGATTTCAATCGACATCAGTCGGCATCAATCGACATCAGTCGAAAAAACGATCCCTCCATCAATCAATCCCCTTTGTCCCTTTGCAGTCCGGGTAGCCTGTGCACCCCCAGAACAGGCCTTTTGCGGATTTGCGTTTCTTCATGGGTTTTCCGCAGGAGGGGCAGGCGGGGGCGTCTTCTTGGCTTGCCCTTGCTTCGACACGGATTGCTGTCAGCTTTTCACGGAAGCCGCCTTCTTCTTTGAAACGTCTGCCCTGCGCTTCCAGTTGATGGCTCAGCATGTTCAATGTCCGCGCGCTCAAGATCAGCAGGGTGTTAGCAACCGTCGTGGCATCTTCCGCGTTGAGCCATTGGGCAAACCTGCGCTTCTGCTCGAGGATGTGTGAGCAAGCGTCATGCACGATGTCCGGACCATAAGCTGGCGCATCTAAGCGGAGTGCAAAAATGGTCTGCGCCTCGCCCGAGTCTTTGCGCCACGGGACATGGCCATGACGCATCAGCCAGTTCAAGAAGTCGCCGTGAAGTTCCGTCAGGCTCGCGCGCGCCACGTCTGTGAGTTTCATTTCGGTTTCCTTGGATGTCGCGCCACGGGCAGAGCCCTCTGCGATATTTGCGCATCCTGAGCGCGCCGCCTGGGTCATCTGGTCAGACAGGCGACCGCAAGGGTCATTCGTGCGGTTCAGGAAACGGAGGCAGAAGTCCTGCGTCGCCAGATAGACGACATTCGCCAGCACCCACGAATCCAGCCGGAAGTGCCCGACGGTTCCGCCAAACATACTCATGGTCTTGTTCCTTTCTTTTTCGTTTTGGGTTGGGGTTGATTGTTTTTTTCGATTGAAATCGACTGATGGCGACGGATGTCGATTGAAATCGAATACTCGGCTTAAGCCGAAGTCAGTCGCCATCAGTCGATTTCAGTCGAAAAAAACAATCCCCAGCGTCTCCGCCGTCCCATCCGCCAAACCCCGGCAGCCGCTGCTCAACATCCTGCACGGGGCGGAAGGTGCGGCGGTGTTCGGGGCAGGGGCCGTGCTTGTGGAGGGCGGCGATATGCTCGCTCACGCCGTAGCCTTTGTTCGCGTCGAAGCCGTAGTGCGGGTATTGCGCGTGGAGGCCGCGCATGAGGCGGTCGCGGGAGACTTTGGCGATGACGCTGGCGGCGGCGATGAGGAAACTCTTGGAGTCGCCGCGCACAATCGGCGTGGAGGGACAAGGCAGGCCCTTCACGGCAAGGCCGTCAACCAGCGCATGGTCGGCCTTCACCGGCAACGCCGCGATCGCGCGGCGCATGGCGGTGTGGGTGGCGACGAGGATGTTGAGGCGGTCGATCTCCTGCGCGGTGGCGGCGCCGACGCCCCATGCCACGCCGTCGGCCTGCGTCAGTTGCGCGAAGAACTGCTCGCGCTGGGCGGGCGTGAGTTGCTTGGAGTCCGTGAGCCCCGCGAGCGGGCCGGCGTACAATTCTTCGGCCCGTTCGGGGGGCATGGAGACCGCGCCCGCGACAACGGGACCTGCGAGGCAACCACGCCCAGCTTCGTCCACCCCGGCGAGGATGATGGCGGGCGACGATGCCCAGAGTCTTCGTTCGTAGCTCAGCATGAGAGAATGATTGATTTTAGATTTGAGAATGAAAATTCACCCTGTTAATCCTGTCGGAAATAAATGCCCGTTTTAATTGAACCGTTGGGTAGAAGGCAGACCTTGCCTCTATTCTGCCAGCGCGCTCAGCATCAGGCTCGCCCACGTCATCACCTGCGTGAACTGGTCGAGGCCGAAGGACTCGTTGGGGCAGTGTATCTTGTCCTCCTCGCGGCCGAAGCCCACCAGCAGGGGCGCGGCGCCGGAGATGTGGCGGAGGGTCGCGATGACGGGGATGGAGGCCCCCTCCCAGCGGAACACCGCGCCGCGCCCGTCCATCTGCCCCAGCACGTCCGCCGCCAAGCGGAACACGGGCGAGGCCAGCGGCAGGCGGAACCCCGGCGCACCACGGCAGGCATCCGAAAGCGTCAGCCTCATGCCCCGCGGGCAACGCGCCTCCAAGTGCTTCTTCACCGCCGCGAACGTCTCGGACGGCACTTGGCGCGGCACCAGCCTCATGCTCAGTTTCGCCACCGCCGCCGCAGGGATGACGGTCTTCGACCCCGGCCCGCCGTAACCCGAGTGGATGCCGTTGATTTCAATCGTCGGCTGGAAACTGCCGCGCGTCACCGCGTCCTCGCCCTGCGCCCCTCCGGCGGGCGGGCAACCCACCTCCGCGCGGTACTGCTCTTCCGAGGACGCCGATGCCGACGCACGTTCATGCTCCTCTGCCGTCGGCGGCTCCACGAGGTCGGCGAATCCCTTCACCGCGATGCTCCCGTCCGCGTTGTGCAGCGAGGCCAGCAGCCGCGCCATGCCCTGCGCCGGGTTCGGCGCGACGCCCCCGTGCACGCCCGAATGCAGGTCGTGCGACGGCCCCTCCAGCGTCACCGTGAAATGCTGCACGCCCCGGAGCCCGGCCACGATGGCCGGCCGCCCGTCGGGACCGCACGACGTGTCACATGCCATCAGCACATCCGCCTGGAGGCGCGGCGCCAGCGCATGGGCCAGTGCCGACAACACCTCGCTCCCGCTCTCCTCCTGGCCTTCGACGACAACCTTCAGCGTCGGCAGCGGCTCGCCCGCCTCGACCATCGCGCGCACCCCCATGAGGAAGCCCATCATCTGCCCCTTGTTGTCCTGCGCCCCCCGCGCATACACGCGGCCATCCGCGAGCGTCGGCTCGAACGGCGGCGTCTGCCACTCCGTCAGGGGGTCTTCGGGCTGCACGTCATAATGGCCATAGAACAGCACCGTCATTCCCGTGCGCTCCCCCTGCCGCTCCGCGAACACCACCGGCACGGGCAGCCCAGCCCCCTCCGCCGTCATGATCTCCACCTCGAACCCCAGCGGGCGCAGGAAGTGTTTCAGCCCCGCCGCCGCGCGCGCGCAATCGCCCAGCCGCCTCGGGTCCGCCCCCATCGTCGGCAGTTTCAGGAGCGTGAACCATTCCTCCAGCACCGCATCCCTGTTGGCATCAAAATACGCCCTCGCAAATGTACCATCCATAAAACAACCCTTTCTTGCATTCAGTATTGGAGTAACCGGTCACTCCTTCTCCTTCAACTTTTTTAGCCGCTCCGTTGCCGTCTTGCGGACAACATCGCTTCTGTCTTGCGCCGCAATCTGCGCAAGCAGCGCGAGGTCATCTATATTCTCCAGTGCCGCCCCGCGCACGTATTGGTCATCCCTTGTGTTCCTCACGATTCCCGCAAGGACCGCCTGATCCGTGATCTTGGACACGGCCTCGCGGCGACCGATCATTGCCCTCGCCTCATCCTTCGCAATTTCCGCAAGGAGTGTCTGGTTGGTAAGCTCCCGCACGGCCGTGGAAGCCAACCTCGGTTCTTTGTCATTTTTTGCAAGTTCCGCGAGAAGCGCCTGATCCGTGAGTTTGCGTATTGCCATTAGGCGCACATGAATATCATACGCGTCACGTTGCGCGATTTCCGCAAGGACCGCCTGATCCGTAATCTTGCCCATGACGATGTTGCACACACTCGGCTCCTTTTCACCCTTCACGACTTCCGCAAGGGCCGCCTGATCGGTGAGTTTCGTGATTATCATACCGCGCACCTGCCCGTCCTTTTCATCTTTCGCGATTCCCGCAAGGACGGCCTGATCCGTGATTTTACTTATTGCCGTGCCGCGCACCTGCTTGTTCGTTTGCTTCTTCATGACTTCCGCAAGGGCGGCTTGATCCGTGAGTTTCCGCACGGCAATGTGACGCACCAGATCGTCCTTGTCACTTTTCGCGATACGCGCGAGGGCGGTCTGATTGTTGAGCCTGCTTGTCGCCTCCGCGCGCGCGTCTCGGTCTGTGCTTTCCTTCGCGGTTTTCAAAAGTTGTTCTTGGTCGGCGGCTTTTTCAGGGGCCGCGGGAGCAACACCCGCGCCCTCCTCCTCGGTTTGCACAGGAAGTGCGACACCCTTCTTCAATTGCTCCAGCCGTGACGCCGCCCGTAGGCGCATTTCTCTGCTTTTGTCATCCTTGGCTAATTGCGCGAGAAGAGCCTGATCTTCTAATCTCACGACAGCCTCCCAACGTATCGACCATTCTTTTTCTTTTGTCATGATTTCCGCAAGGGCGGCTTGGTCGGTGAGTTTCCGCACGGCCGCCGAGCGTACCTGCGAGTCCTTGTCTGTCTTTGCAATCTCGGCAAGAAGCACTTGGTCTTTCAACAGTTTCACAGCCTCCCGGCGAACACTTGAATGTTCGTCGTTTTTCGCAATCCGCGCAAGGAGAGCCTGATCCGTGAGCCTTGCCGTAGCCTCCCAGCGCATCCAAGGGTTCTTGTCCTCCGTTGCCATCTGCGTGAGGAACGCTTGGTCATCGAGTTTGGATGCCGCCTCTATGCGCACAAACACGTCCCGGTCAGTCATGAAGATCTCTTCAAGAACCGCCCGGCTATCCAGTCTTGCCACAACCGCCCGGCGCACATCCCTATCTTCCTTCGTATCCTTGGCGATCTGCGCGAGAAACGCCTGATCCGTGATTCGAGGCAAAACCTCTAGGCGTACATCATTGTTTTTCCCGTCCCTCGCGATTTCCAGAAGAAGCGCCTCGTCCGTGATTTTGGATAACGCCTCAAAAGCAACGGGCAGACTCGAATCGCTCTTCGCAATCTGCACAAGGAGCGCGGTGTCTTTGAGCCTGCGCACCGCCGACTGGCGCACGTTTGAATCCCCGTGCCGCTTCGCGATGTCCGCGAGAATCGCCTGGTCTTTAATCTGAAAGACCGCATGCACACGCGTCTCACTGACGTCACGCGCGGGTGTCTCCGCGACCTCTATGTTCCACACGATGTCCGCAAGGAGTGCTTGGTCTTTGATTTGGCTTACCGCAAATTGGCGCACTAAATAATCCTTGTCCGTTTTCGCGATTTGCGCAAGGCGTTTTTCATCCCTGATTGTGTGCAACTCCTCGAAACGCGCCTCCCAGCCCTCGTCATGCGTCGGGTACGGGTGGCTCCTCGCCATGCACTCGGAAGCCCCTGCCAGCAGAGCGAAGAGCAGCAGCAGATGTGTGAAGCGTCTCACGGCACCTCCCTTGCCCCGCTACTTTTTCGCGGGCGGCTGGCTGCACAACTGGACGAAGGCTTCGGTGATGCGGATGATCTGCTCGCGTGTGAGGGTCAGGAAGCGGTGCGGGCCGTTCGCGTCGGGCGTGAACGCGGTGACGCCCTCATCCGTGACCGTCACGCGGTGCGGCTCGGACACGCCGAAGTAGTTGCGGTCGGGGAACACCGCGTACAGCACGCTCGTCAAGTCCCATGTCGGGCGGTCGTGCGGCGGCGGCGAGTAGCGGATGTAACCCTCCTTCACGATGTGGTGCGGGACATAGTCGTAGTCGCGCAGGATGCTCTCCGAGGGGTAGCCCATCGCCTGCCCGATCTCGTAGCCGCTGAACACGATCGGCACGGGGCATTTCTCCACGAGTTTCTTGGCGGAGGGGATGTCCTCCACCACGTTGTACTCGCGGTGCGGCTTCTCGTCGCCCGAGACCTTCTTGAAGTACCCCGCCATCACGGACAGCATACGGACCTTCGCCTTGACTAGGTCAACGCCCTCCTGCGTGTCGAGTAGCCGTGCGAGGTTGGTGGAGAACCCGACCTGCACGATGACCACCGAGCCGTCGGGCGACTCCGCCAGCACCTGACGCAGGACGCTCACCGCGTCCGGCACGTCCTCGCCACTCTTGACCGTGTGCGGGTAGCGCGGCTTGCCGTCGTCCATCTCCCGCACCAGCCCGAGGTACTTCCCCTCGTCCTTGGTCACGCCGTTACGCACCGCGCCCAGCGGGACGCGCTTGCCGTAGAACGTGTTCGCCGCGTCGCAGAACGGGATGGAGAGCGGGTTGTCCTTCGTGGACGTCACCGCGATCAGGCGGCAATGCCCGCGCGCCTCCAGTGTGTGAATCAGCGCAAGCGCCATGAGGTCGTCGATGTCGTTGCCCATGTCCGTGTCGAAGATAATCAGCGGCGCGTCAGCGGCGACGGCACACAGGACGGAACACACAACAGCACACGTAATCAGTAACTTTTTCATTTCTCGTTTTCTCCTTTACACACGTTATCACGACTTCGACGCGACGAGGCAAGCAAGCCCCGCGACGAACAGCACGAACATCGCCGCGAGCAGCCTGTTGACCGCCGACGGCGCACCCTTGAACTCCTTCCAGATGAACACGCCCCAGACTGCGCTGACCAGCGTCGCGCCCTGCCCCAGCGCGTATGACAACGCCGCCCCTGCCGCGCTCGCCGCAATCAGGCTGAACGCCATCCCGATGTTCCAGATCGTCCCCCCGAGGATGCCGACCGCGTGCAACCGCGCACTCCCCTTGGTAACGTAATTCGACAACGGCACCGGCTCGCCGCGCACAGGCTTGAGCGAGACGATCGTGTTCCACAAAAAGTTGGAGATGAACAGCCCCGCCGCGAACACCACAAGTGCCGTGTAAGGCGTCATCTTCCCCGCTTCGGGTACGGCGAAGTTCTCCACCATCCCTTTGGTCACGAGACCGAAAAACCCGCCGCCCATCAGCACGCCCGCGATGACCGAAATCACGATGCCCAGCGCAGAACCGCCGCCCTTGCCCGCGCCGCCCTTCGCCGCGACGAACTTCTTGAAGGCGACCGCGTTCATCACAATCGCGCACACGATGAGCGCAACGCCCGCGTACAGCAATGTGCTATTGCCCACCTCGCCGGGACGGAACATCGCCGTCTGCAACGTGCCAAGCACCAGCGCAAGCCCGACCCCCACGGGGAACGCCACCGCCAGCCCCGCGATGTCAATCGCGATCACCAGCAGGATGTTCGCGAGGTTGAACAGCACCCCGCCCAAGAACGCCAGCCCCAACGCCTTGCCCCCCGCCTGCGCGATGTCCGCGAGGAACCCGCGCCCGCCCTCGCCGAAACTGCCGAGCGTGAACGCAATCACCAGCGAACTCAGCAAGATGCCCAGCCCGTAATCCCAGTAGAACAACTGATACTTCCACCTGTCGCCGGAAACCAGCTTCTGCGTGTTCCCCCACGACCCCCAGCACATCATCGTCACCACGCAGAACGCCACCGCCAACGCATAATTCTCAACAATGAACATACGACCTCCTTTTAGTGTGAGAGATATGTTATACGGATTAGCCCGGCGTGTACAGGTTTTTCTGCGCCTTTGTCCCCTTCCGAATGCGGGCAGGAATGCCCGCACCACCTTTACTCCAGCCGGATATGCTCGATCTCGATCTTCACGCCCGCCGTGGAGACGGGGTCGAGGCGCAGCTCGATGATACGGCCTTGCCAGCCGGTCGCGCCCTTCAGGGGGAAAACGTATTCGACGAAATCCGCGGACGGGCGCACGGGCAGGCGGATGGAATGCTCTTCGGAAAACTGCGGCACCTGCTCGGTTTTCCAGAATATCTGGATCATGTCGTCCGCCGTGACGCTCGTTTTCATCCGCACGATCATTCGCTCGAAGCGGGAGGCGCGGGCGTAGTCCTGCCGGACGCCGAGCGCGGGGTCGAAGGTCGTCGATTCAAAGGTCAGGCACTGGCCGACGTTCCTGAAATCCTTGACGTGCATCATGGCCCGCCAGTCCTGCGAGGGGCTGAACTCGCGCTTCCAGTTGTCGTAGTCGCTCCCCCGGAACGTCCACGAGGTGCGGTTCTCGAACATCGTCTTGGGGAGGCTGTAGGGGCCCATGCCGATGTCCTCGGGGAGGAGGTCGTCATGCGCCTCGGGGGCGTCGGAGAACACGCGCCGCACGGCGTCGAGGTAGCCGAACCCGTGCTCGCGGTAGGGCGCGATGTAATGCCCCTCGCTCCATTCGTTCCAGTTGTCGAGGATGAGCATCTTGCTGCCGAGCTCGTCCTTCGGGATGTTCGCCTCGATGAAATCCTTGCCGCGCCGCAGCAGCGTCTCCCAGTCCGCGGGCGGCAGTTTCCAGATGCTGCCCTCGTCCTTCCAGCCGCTCCACGCCTGCGAGAGCGTCACGATCTGCGGGAGGATGTCGCGCTTGTCCTGCATGGCCTTGATCTGCGCCATCTGGTTCTCGATGACGGCGGGCGGCGGCGGGCTGTGGTGGACGAACCAGCAGTAGGCGAACGTGTAGTCCAGCCCCATGGCCTTGTAGCGGCGCAGGTGGTTCGCGTCCGAGCCGCGGTACTCGCCCAAGAGGTACAGCCCGTCGAACCCGGCGGCCTTGGCCATCTCGCGCATCAGGTCGAACGCGGCCTTGGCCTTGTCGTCGCCGCCGAGGTCCCGCGCCACGTCATGCGGCTGATAGACGAAGAGCAGCGGCTTGTTGTCGACCTTCATGTAATTCTCGCGCTTGAAGAACTTCTCGATCCAGTACGGCATCAGGTTCTCCTGCAAGTCCTTCATGTCGGCGATGCCCGCGATGCCCCGCCGCTGGTTCTCCCACATGATGGTGAACTTCATCTGCTTGTCGAAGCGCGACTTGAACAGCGCGTCGTCGAAGATGCTCTGCTCGAACATCGTCGTCACCGGCCCGCCCTGACTGGTGCGGTACCAGCAGTAGATGAAAAACGAGACGCCATGCTCGACCGCCCACTTCGTCTCCCAGTCCGCGAGCTCGGGGTTGTCCTGCGAATAGATGCCCAGCGCGGGCGTGCGCTCCTGATGCTTCTTCACCACCTGATTCCAGAGCTCGGCGCGGTCGGTCTCCCAGAGCGGGCAATTGTGCGCGCCGACCAGCAGGCTCGTCTTGACGGGCTTCGGCGCGGGGATGTAATCCAGTTTCTCGATCGTGCGCGGCGGCAGCACGGCCTGCGAGATGACCACCTTCTGCACCACCTCCCCGCCTGCGACGAGCTCCAGCGTGAACGCGACCTGCCCCGGCTCGCGGCAGACCACCTGCCACGACTCCTCCGCGCTGTCTTTCGCGAGCGACCGCTTGTTGTCCGAGACGACGCAATGCTCCGGCGCCGTCAGGCGGCACTCGAAATCACCCGGTGCCTCGATGTCGATGACCGCCGCGAGCCTGAACGGACGTTCCGCGCGGATGACCGGGCAATCGCTCTGGAAACTGTTCTCGCGGATACTGACGCCCGCCGCCGCAAACACGGCCATCCCCGCGCCCAGCAGCGCGCACACACACACAACCAACTGCCTCATAACCCTCCCCTCTTCTTCGTTTGACAAGAAAATATATTTATACCAAAAAACATACGCCCTGTCAACACGGTCTCCGTTCTTCACCCGTGGTGCAAATTGCAATATTAAATGAACCACCCCGTGAAGGGCGTAGGGGGGGAAGACGAGAGGACGGCGGGGCGGCACTCCAACCCTTGCCTGAAGGCAAGCCCAATGGGGATGTTGCGTGGCGCGGGTGTTCCTGCCCGCCGCCGTCACGCCGCCGTCACGGGCGGGAATGCCTGTGCCATCTTTTGCTGTTTTAAGAAAAACTGGGGGAGCCGAAAAAAACGCTTGTGGGGTGCGGTCGGGTTTGATATTTTAGAAGCGGAATGAAACAAGTAATTGGTACGACTTGTAGTAGAAAAGCGTGGGCGCATGAATGCGTGTTCGGCTTGGACGGGGAGGAGCCTTATCCAAGGGTTTCGGTCTCCACTGGTTTGTTTTATCCGCAGTGTTCCTGTCCGTATCGGGTTAATTTTCAAGGCAACGCGTCCGCCGACCTGGAGGGGTTTGTCGCCGCGTTGTCGGGCGGGGGGGGGCTGCCGTGGCAAAACCCGGACGCCGCCGCCGCCGCCATTGCTGACCCTTCCGTGCGGCTGGTCAGCGAGGAGTGGCTCGCTTATCTGCGCGGCGACTTTGAACGGGTGAAGCGGAGTTTCCGCGCCATTGAGGGCGGGGGCGCGCGGCTTTACGCCTGTTCCCATGCTGCGCTGGCGGCGGTCAGCACGGGGGATTGGCCGCTGCTGCGGGAGATCGAGGGCTATTGCAAAAAGCAGATGGTCCAGGGCGCGGGCGCGTTGGCGGGCGTTGTCGCGGAATGGGCGCTGACTATCGTTTACACCGGGGCGCACATTCCCTCCATGATCCCGGGATGGGTGAAGAGCGGGGATTTTGGCTTCCTCCCCCCCGCATTGAGGTGGGAGGTTTTTTACCGGTATGCCAAGTGGCTGCAACACGAGAAAAAGTATGAGGCCGCCCTTGCCGCGGCGCGGGCGGGTCTGGTGTTTTACGAGCGAAACCATGGCGTCACATGTGCGGGCACGTATCTGCGGGTCAGCGCCGCCATGGCCTGCGTGCAACTGGGGCGTCTGGCAAAGGCGCGCGAGTATCTCGCGGATGTGATGGCCGATTGTATGCCCCTGGGGTTCATCACCCCCTTTGCCGAGAACAGCCCGCACTTGGGCGGTCTGGTGGAGCAGCTTGCCGAGCAGCAGTATCCGGGCGTTCATAGCGCGATCGCGCGGCAGACCCGGCTGTCCATTCCGAACTGGATGGATTTCCACAACCGCTACTCCAAGAAACACCTCACGCCGCTCCTCACCCCGCGGGAGTACCAGATCGCGAAGGCGGTGCTGTCGGGCGCCTCGCGCAAGGAGATCGCGGAGCGGTTCCACCTGTCGCAGGGCACGGTCAAGAACGAGATGAGCAGGATTTACCAGACGTTGTTCATCTCCGGCAAAAACAGGAACGCGCAGTTGGCGAGGCACATCTTGTAGTGGAGGGCGTTTTGAGGCACAGGATTAATTTAACAGGATTGGCTTTTTACCACAATGGACACGATGGTTTTCACATGATAGGCACAAGAATCGTGTCCATTGCGGTTAGAAGAAAACGGGGGATTTTTTGACAGGGTTGACAGGGTTGGTTTTACACGGCGATGGGCGCAATGGAGGCGCGCGGCGTGTCTTGAAAAAAATGACTTTTTCGAGGTGAAAAGTCACTCAAAAAAAATGCGCTCTCCATCTATAATAAAAGGCGTTTTTATTTTTTGACCGGTAGGGAGCATCAGGAAACACTATGAATGTATTTTCTCGTGGACGGTGGACGTGGGGCGTCGGCGCCCGTTTGATGGGGGCGCTGGCGTGTGTGTGTTTGGGCGCGGTGGCGCTGGCGGCGGCGAAGGCGCCGGAGCGTGAGGAGGTGGCGCAGGCGCTGGAGGGGACGCAGCATAAGCGGCTGGACGCGAAGTCGGCGCTGCGGTTCTTCCAGTTGGTGACGGCGTTCGACGAGGCGACGAACAAGGTCGCGGTCGCGGCGGCGGCGTATGCGGAGGCGGCGGTGAAGGCCCAGTCGCTGGAGGCGGAGCACGCGGAGCGGTTCGGGCTGGACCCGTCGAAGCAATACCTCTATGAGCACGCGAGCGGGAAACTGTTCCGGCTGGAGGTGCAGGACGGCAGGCCGCCGAAGGTGGTGCGCATCGCGGAGCGGCGGATGGAGCCGGAGGAGGGCAAGGCGTACCTCGCGGCGCAGGGCGCGCGGGTGGAGGCGATCGCGGGCCAGCAGGCGGCGACGGAGGTCATCGCGGCGGAGGAGGCCGCGGCGGCGGCGGCGCTGGTGGCGCTGCGCAAGGAGTTCGGCGTGGATGACCATGCGTGGGCGGACCTGTACCTCGTGCCGGGGCGCACGGATGTGATGCTGGTGCAGGGGCGGTACCCGGTGCTGCCGCCGGTGCCGGTGGTGCCGACGAAGGACGGGGAGGTTCCGGCGGGGACGTTCTGGGTGCATGGCGTGAATTTCGCGTTCCCGGAGGGGAGCGGGCGGGTGATGGCGCGGCTGGCGGATGCGGCGGCGCGGCTGGACGCGGCGGCCCCGGCGGAGCTGACGCATGAGTCTGAGGAGTGGGGCAAGGAGCAGGTGGAGGTCGCGGACTTGGCGGCGGTGCTGCGCAAGGGGCGCGTGTCGGTGGGCGAGGGCGCGGTGGCGGTGCGCTCGCAGGTGCGCAACGGGGAGTTCGTCGCGCCGGGGTCGGTGATGCCGGCGGTGTCGAACCTGCTGGAGTCGGTGCGCGCGTCGGGCTTCTACATCGCGGGGCTGAGCCGCCCGATCGAGCCGCCGGTGGACGGCGTGCTGACGGTGCATCTGGACCCGGGCAGGGTAGGGGACGTGACGGTGGCGTTTCAGGGCAAGGACGGCGAGGAGGGCGAGCCGTCGGAGACGGGGCGCTGGTTCTCGGGCGATCAGATCCGGCGCAACTTCGAGCGTTCGGCGCCGGGGCGGCCGTTCAATTACGGTGCGCTCTATGACGCGCTGGCCGGGGTGAACGAGAACCCGGACCTTGCGGTGGACACGGATGTGAAGGTCCGGCAGGAGCAGGGCGAGGACGGCGCGGTGTCGCGCGTGGCGGACCTGAAGTTGGACGTGCGCGAGTCGATGCCGATCCACGGGGCGGTGCAGGTGGGCAACGACGGGAGCAAGCAGTCGGGCAACTGGTGGGCGGGCGCGTCGCTGCGGCACCACAACCTGACGCGGCACGAGGATATCCTTTCGGTGGAGGCGCAGGTGGCGCTGAAAGACGCGTCGATGTGGGCGGTGCAGGGCAGTTACCTCTTGCCGCACAGCCTGTGGCTCGGCGGGACGATCGGGGTCTATGGCGGGTATTCGGAACTGAACATCAATGACTTGGTGCCGGACATCGGCGTGAGCGGGATGGGCAAGTACGTGGGCCTGCGCTTGTCGCAGCGTCTGCTGGAGACGCGGATGCACCGCATTGAGTTGGCGCTCGGGCAGACGTTCCGCTGGACGACGGAGAATCTGGAGTTCGCCGGGTACGCCGTGGACAAGCGCGACGCGATGATCGCGCCGTATTATGTGCAGTTGCTCTGGCAGCAGAAGATGCTGGACGCGCTGGCGGGGCGTACGTTCGCGATGCTGGAGGCGTCGCACAATTTCAAGGGCTGGCTCGGCACGCCGTCGGATCTGGATTCGCTGCGCATCGGGGCGGACGGGGATTATACGGTCGGGCGCGCGCAGGTGGCGCGTCTGCAGGCCCTGAGCAAGGGGTCGGGCGACGGGCTGGATTCGCGCTGGACGCTGTTCGCGCGGGCGACGGGGCAGGCCTCGGATTCGCCGCTGGTGGCGATGGAGCAGTTCGGGCTGGGCGGGATGTCCACGGTGCGCGGTTATGCGGAGCGCGAGTTGCTGGGCGACAGCGCGTTGTTCGCGTCGCTCGAGGTGCGCACGCCGGTGCTGCGCCTGTTTGACGACCTGAAGGACCGCTTGCAGTTCGTGGCGTTCCTCGACTCGGGCTGGGCGGACCTGCGCAACACCCAGCCGGGCGAGGACGGCGACACGTACCTGCTGAGCGCGGGCCTCGGGCTGCGCTACGCGGTGTGGAAGAACGCGATGCTGCGTTTCGACTGGGGCTTCCCGCTCGAGAAGACGTTTGACTCGGACAGCAAGGGGCGCGGGCACCTGAACCTGCAACTTCAATTTTAAGGGACGCGGGGACTATGATGATGGCGATGGGACTACAGGACTACGGGACACCGGGACTACGGGGCGGGGACTGCGGGACGCGGGGACACACGTTCCGTCGTCCCGAAATCGCAGTCCTGTCGTCCAGAGTCCGTCGTCCCCAAAATGAGGAGAACAAAATGAAGGTTTTCAATTTCTTTCGTGGACGGATGTCGCGCGTCATTGCCGCGCTGGCGCTGTGGGGCCTGCTGGCGCCGATGGGCGCGTTCGCGTTGCCGCAGGGCGGCAGCGTCCGCTCGGGCGATGTGTCGTGGGGCAGTTCAGGCGGCACGATGACGGTCAACCAGCAGTCGGCGCGCGCGATCATCAACTGGAACACGTTCAGCATCGGCAGCACGGAGACGGTGCAGTTCAACCAGCCCGACGCGAGCGCGGCCATCCTGAACCGCGTGACGGGGCCGTACTCGAGCGACATTTTCGGCAGCCTGCTGGCGAACGGCAACGTCTATCTCATCAACCCCAACGGCATCCTCTTCGGGGCGGGCGCGCGCATCAACGTGGGCGGGCTCGTGGCCTCGACGTTCGACATCTCGGACGATGACTTCAACCTCGGGAAACTCGACTTCAAGAACACGGGCAATTCCGGCAAGGTGGTGAACCGCGGCAGCATCTCGGCCGCGTCGTTCGCGTACCTGATCGGCGCGGGCGTGGAGAACCACGGCACGATCACAACCCCGGCCGCCGCGCTGGCCGCGGGGCACAGCCGGATCGTGATCGACCGCACGGCCATGGGCGGCGAGATCCGCCTGAGCGTGGACGCGGACATGGCGCCGATCTCCTTCACGACGTTCGACGCGCCGCAGGGCATGGCCAACGTCATCAACACGGGCGTGATTGACGCCTCGGGCGCGACGGGCGGCGACGTGGCCTTGCAGGGCGTGAACGTCGTGCAGTCCGGCACGATCCGCGCAGACGGCATCGAGGGCGACGGCGGGCGCGTGCGCCTCTTCGGCGAACGCCTCGTCACGCTGGGCAGTGACAGCGTGACCACCGCGAACGCGGGGCGCGCGGGCGACGGCGGGCGCATCGAACTCATCTCCAGGGATTTCCTCGGCGTGTACGAGCGCGCCTACATCGCGGCGCGGGGCGGGACCCTGCGCGGCAACGGCGGCTTCGTGGAGACGAGCGGCCACGAGCGTTTCGTCATCGAGGCCGCGCCGGACGTGGGCGCGTACAACGGGCGCGGCGGCGAGTGGCTGATCGACCCGCGCGACATCACGATCGTCGCGGTCGGCGACGAGGGGTGGGTGTGGAACGACAACGATATGTTCGCCCTCTGGGACAACACGAAGATTAAGGTCGCGGACATCCTCTCGGGCTTGGCGAACGGCGACGTGACCATCCACACGGGGACGGACGGAACGGCGGACGGCGACATCCATGTGAACGCGGACATCGGCTATGCCATCCATCCCGGCACCACGCTGACGCTGGACGCGGCGCGGGACGTCAACCTCAACGCCAACGTCACGGCCGGCGCGGACAACACGCTCGGCCTCACCGCCGGGCGCGACGTGAACCAGAACAACGGCAACGTGCAGGTCGGCACGGTGGATTTCGACGTGGCGGGCGATGTCACGATGACAAGGCCGGACAACCGCATCGGGACGCTCACGGGGACGGTCGGTGGCAACCTCGACCTCGCCAACAACCGCACGCTCAACCTCGACGGCCTGCGCGTCGCGGACGGCACGACCACGCTCAACGTCAACGGCGACCTCACGGATGCGGGCGCGAACACGCTTGCGGATCTGACCGTGCGCACGACGGGCGACATCGTCCTCGACGCGGCCAACGACTTGGGCGCGGTCACCGCCAACGCCAACAACGGCAAGGGCAGCATCACGCTCCGCGACGCGGCGGGCGACCTCAACGACGACGGCATCGTCCTGCGCAACATCGACGGCGGCACGCTCACCGTCATCGCGGACGACGGCAGCATCACCCAGCAGGGCGGCACGCGCGTCCAGATTCTGGCGGACGCGGACGCGGGGATTTCGGGCGCGACCGACCTGACCGCGGCCGACCAGATCACTCTCTTTAATAGGAGAAACGATTTCGGCGGGCCCGTGAGCGCACGCGCGGCGGGCATCCAGTTGCGCGACCGCAACAGCATCGTCCTCGACGAGATCGTCGCGGGCGTGGACGGGCTGACGGTGCGCACGGACCGCGGCGCCATCACGCAGATGGACGGTTACCCGGCCATCAGCGTCTTGGGCGAGACGCGCCTCACCGCGCGTAACGGTCGGCGCCCGGCGGACATTCTCCTCGAGAACGGGTTCAACAATTTCGTCGGCGCGGTCCATGCCGACGGCCGCAACATCGCGCTCACGGATGTGGACAGCATCCGCCTCGGGCGCATCGACGCCACGCGCACGCTCACCGTCCATGCGGACGGCGGCGACATCACGCAGACGCCCGACGGCGTGCGGGTGCGGGGCGAGACCACGCTCTTCGCCACGGGCGACATCACGCTCGACAACCCCGTCAACGATTTCATCAACGGCCCCGTCCACGCCAAGGGCATCAACATCGCGCTCACCGACGCCAACGACATCCTGCTCGGGCGCGTCGAGGCCGGCAACGCCGACGTGCGCGGCACGCTCGACGTGATCGCGCTCGACGGCGACATCACGCAGACGGCCGACGGCATCCTCGCGACGGGCGAGGCCACCTTCACCGCCGAGGGCAACGCCATCGCGCTCGGCGAGGCCGCGAACGATTTCCAGGACACCGTGAACGCCTACGCCAACGACGTCACCCTCACCGACGGCGCGGGCGGCATCAGCATCGGCCGCGTCAAGGCGCTGGCCGACCCCGGCGACGAGACGGCCGCGGAGACGGTCGTCATCACCGCGCTCAACGGCGGCATCACGGACGCGCAGCAGGAGACCGTCGGGCATGACGCGGAGGGCTTCGCCACGATGGACGGGCCGCGCATCGTCAACATCATCGCCAACAACCTGCTGCTGCTCGCGGACGGCGACATCGGCGCGGTCGGCACACCGCTGGACATCAACGCCGGGACATTGGCGGCGCGTTCGCTCGGCGGCAGCATCTGGCTGTTCGACTCCGGCGCGCTGACCCTCGGCACGGTCAACGGCATCGCGGGGCTCACGGCGGCGAACCATGCGAAGGTGGAGACCCTCAACGGGCCGCTCACGGTTGACCAGCGCGTTCTGGCGGGTGGCGACGTGTTGCTCGCCGCCAACGGCCCCGGCTCGGACGTGACGCTCAACGCCTTGGCTGCGGCGGTCGGGAACCTCACGGTGCTGGCGGCGCGGGACGTCGCGCAAAATGCGCTTCTGGCGGCACGGCAGACGGTTGACGTCGAGGCCAAGGGCGGGGCCGTCACCATGGGCGGCGGCGCCGCGACGGTCGGCGGCACGGTCGCCTACTACACGGCGGGCGACATGGCCGTGACGCGCATCGCGGGCGGCAACGTCCGCCTCGAGGCGGAAGGCAGCATCACGGACGCGAACCTGAACAACGCGCCGAACATCCTCGCGCAGAACGCCCAACTCGTGGCGGGCGGCTCGGTCGGCGGCGCGGGCGGCACGGAGAGCGACGCCAACCCGCAGGCGCTCAACACCATCGTCGGCACGCTGGCGGTGGACGCGGGCCAGAGCGCTTACATCCGCAACACGGGCAATCTGGAAATCGGCGCGGTCGCGCCCATCAACGTCAACCGCGTCGCGCTGGACAGCACCACCACGCCGCTTGCGGGGGACGCGCTGTCCGGCGCGACCGCCGGGAACAACCTGAAAATCCTCAACACGCGCGGCGCACTCAACGTGACCTCCGGCGTGACCGCGCGGGACGGCGACCTCCTGCTGTGGGCGCAGCGCGGCGCGTTGGACATCGGCGCGGACGTGACGGCGGGGAACCTGCTCACGCTCGCGGGCGAGGGCGTCCGCCTCGGCGCGGGCCTGCTGGCGGGCGGCGACCTGTCCGTGAACGCCGGGGGCGGCAGCCTCACGCTCGGCGCGGGCTATTCGATTGACGCGGGGAGCGCGCGCCTGACGGCCGACGGCGACATCGCGCTCGACCGCATCACCGCGCGTGACGTGGTGAGCGTCGTGGCGGGCGGCGACATCACCGACGCGAACGCGGACGACACCGCGAACATCACGGCGGCGCGCGTGCGCCTGCAGGCGAGCGGCAGCATCGGCTCGGGCGACGGCGAGGAGAGCGACGCGAACCCCACGGCGGTGAACGTTGCGGCGGGCAACCTCGAGGCCATCGCCGAAGGCAACATCTATCTGCAGGCGGAGGGCGGCCTGACCATCGGCGGGGTAGGGGACGTGACCCTCTCCGAGGCGCGGTTTGACAGCGGCGCCACCATGGCCGTGCGCGACACGGACCTGACGGGCGTGACGGCGGTCAACGGCGTGGCGAAGATCAAGGCCGGCGCGTTGACGGTGGACGAGGGCGTCACCGCCGGGACCGACGCGCTGCTGCTCACGACCGAGGGCGACCTCACGCTGAACGCGGCGCTGAACGCGGTCGGCATGGCGTCGCTCTTCGCGGCGGGCAACCTCAACCAGAACGCCGACATCACCGCGGGCGGCGACATCTTCCTCAGCGGCGCGAGCATCCTGACGGCCAGCGGCATCGCGCTCCACGGCGACAACGTGCGCTATGCGTCCACGCTCGACGCGCTCATCGGCAACATCACCGCGAACGGCCTCGTGAACATCGTCGCCGGGCGCGACATCATCGACGCCAACCACGACAACGCGGCGAACATCGTAGCCGACCGCATCCGCCTCGAGGCGGGCGGCTCTGTCGGCAGCGCGGCCGACGCGCTGGACATCGAGGCCAACACCGTCGCCGTGCAGGCTACGGGCGAGGCGTACCTGCGCTCACAAGGCGACATCACCATCGGCCGCATCGAGCAGGTGGAGACCGACTACGCGCGCTTCGACAGCGGCACCACGACCGTGATCGACCCGCCGCTGGCGGGCCTCACGACGGGCGGCAACGCCTCGCTGGTCTCCGTCAACGGCAACATCGGCCAGACGACGGGCGGCGATGTGTTTGTCGGCGGCACGACGCGGCTGGAGGCCCGCAACGGCGACGTCACGCTGGAGAACGCGAACAACGATTTCGTCGGCCAGGTGGACGGCGTGGCGCGGAACATCTACCTGCGCGACCGCAACGACCTCTTCGTCGGGCAACTCGCCGCCAACGGTCACGTCCGCCTCACGGCCGCGGGCAGCATCCTCGCGGCGCAGGGCTACCCCAACGTGATCGCCGGGACCGCGGAGTTTTACTCGGGCCGCGACATCGGCCACCCGCTCTACATCAGCGTGGGCACGATCATCAACGCCATCGCCGGGGGCAACATCTCCCTCACGCAGGTCTCGGGCAACATGAACATCCTCGGCCAGGTCTATGCCGGGGGCAACGTGCGCCTCGACGTGCTGCACGGCGGCATCGTTGACGCCGACGGCGACGGCTACGTGCCGCCGTGGCGCGTCACGCCCGACAACGCCGACATCTATTCCGGCGGCACCATGACGCTGATCGCGGACTTCGTCGGGACGCTGCGCGAGCCGGTGGAGATCATCGCGGGCCGCGGGCTGTGGCTGGGGTCGCACCGCCCGCCCGCGCCGCCAAACGGCGCGTTCCCGTGGGTGGTCGTCAACGGCCGCGTCGGCGGCGGCGCACGCAACATCCACGTCAACCAGAGCGGCGTGCCGGGGCTGGTGATTTACAACGGCCAGCCGATCTGGGGGCCGTGGTGGACGATGCGGCAGTTCCAACTGGCCCAGCGCTCGCTCGCGGACAACGACCAGCCCAACCTGCTGGACAGCGGCATCGTCAAGTTGCCGTGGTTCCTGCACCCCGACATGAGCCTCCTCTCCCCCGCCCCCGTGCGCGACGACCTGCGCGAGGCCGAGGAGAAGGGGATCACGGGGCTGGACGAGGACCTCCCCGAGGACGCGCCGCGCACAAAGGCCCTCGGCCTGCCCGTGACGATGATGGGGGGAGGACGGTAGGGAGAGTGTGGAGAGTGGAGGGTGGAGAGTGGAGTTGCGAAGGGACGATGGGACAAGGGGACGCAAGGACGATGATGATGGCGGATTTGGGGACTACGGACTACAGGACTACAGGACTACGGATTGGGGACGAAGGGACGCAAGGACAGTGATGATGGCGGAGGGACTACAGGACTACGGGACTACGGGACTACGGCTTTCGGGACGTGGGGACGCGGGGACATGGGGACAGCGGCTGCTTAAAAGCCGTTGTCCCGTTGTCCCGTGTCCCGTCGTCCCGAAAGCCGCCGCCGCCGTCCCCTCGTCCCCTCGTCCCCCCACAACTCCACTCTCCACACTCCACTCTCCACACTCCTCTTTCCACACTCCACTCTCCACCCTCCACTCTCAACACTCGCCCCACCGTCCCCTCGTCCCGATACTGCTGGCGGTCGTGTTGGCGACCCACGTCGCCAGCGCGGAGCCAGACTGGTTCTTTGAGACTACGGCGCGGACGTTTGTCACGAACAGCGCGGGGTGGCGGTTTGCGGCGACGGCGAATGCCGGGGCGGGGACGCTCAACGTCGGCGTGTGCAGCCGTGCGCCGGACGTGGCGGGGGTGCTGGATTTCTCGGGCGGGGTCTCGGACGAGGTCAACGGCACGGGCAACACGTTTGACATCGTGGCCATCAACGGCTCGGTGCTGGGCTCGGCCTCTTCGGCGTACATCCCGAAGGCGTCGGGGCTCGTCCTGCCCTCCACGCTCACGAACCTCGCCGCCAACGCCTTCAACGCCTGTACCAACATGACGGGTTCGCTCGTCCTCCCCGACGGCGTGGTCTCCATCGGCAACTACGCCTTCCAGAACTGCCGCTTCACGGGTGCGCTCGTCCTCCCCGACAGCGTGACCTCCATCGGCAACTCCGCCTTCAGCGGCTGCGCCTTCGGTGGCTCGCTCGTCATCCCCGACAGCGTGACCTCCATCGGCAACTACGCCTTCAGCGGCTGCCCCTTCGGCGGCTCGCTCGTCATCGGCGACGGCGTGACCTCCATCGGCTACAGCGCCTTCAATGGCAACACCTTCTCGGGCAGCGTCACCTTCGGGGCGGGCCTCGTGGACTTCGGCAACTATATTTTCTGCAACACCACCTTCGACGTCCGCACGCTCACCTTCCCCGACACCGCCAAGAGCATCGGCAACGCCTTCAACCTTAGCGGCAACGCGAACCTCCACGCCACGTTCGTCAACACCTCCCTCGTCCTCGGCGACGGCGTGACGAACATCGCCGCGTATGCGTTCCACACCACCGGGCTGACGGGGACGCTGACGCTCGGCACCAACCTCCACGCCATCGGCGACTACGCCTTCCGCGACTGCAAGATTACGGGCGGCCTCGCCGTCCCCGACAGCGTGAGGACTGTCGGCTCCTACGCCTTCAGCGGTGGTGGCTACACGGGGACGCTGACGTTCGGCACGAACCTCCTTGCCATCGGCAACAACGCCTTCCAGAACTGCAAGTTCACGGGCGACCTCGTCCTCCCCGACAGCGTGACCTCCATCGGCAACAACGCCTTCGACGGTTGCGCGTTCAACGGGAAACTCCACATCGGCTCCACCGCGACCTGCGCCATCGGCACCTACGCCTTCCAGAACAGCCCCTTCGGCGGCTCGCTTCTCATCGGCGACGGCGTGACCTCCATCGGAACGCGCGCCTTCAACGGCAACACGTTCTCCGGCTCCGTCACCTTCGGGGCAGGCCTCGTGAACTTCAACAACACCATCTTCTGCAACACCGCCTTCGACATCCCCCTGCTCGTCATCCCCGATACCGTCAAGAGCATCGGCGACGCCTTCAGCAGTGGCAGCACCTCGTCCTACCGCGCCACGTTCAACGGCGCCACCCTCTTCCTCGGCGACGGCGTGACCAACGTCGCCGCGAGCGCGTTCCGCTATTGCACCGGGCTCGAGCGCATCTCCTCCCCCTCCACCGACATCGCCATCGGCAACTACGCCTTCCAAGCGACATCGTTGCGGGGAGTCTACTACCGGGGCGGCTACCCCAAGAGCGTCGGGGCGACCCTCTACTACGGTTCCTCCGCCTGCACCTCCTACGTCACCCGCGCCAGCGTCGCCGACTGGGAATGGTTCACGGGGCTCGACATCCTCGGCGGCGCCGCGACATGGCAAGCCAAGCCCATCCGCGTCGCCGACGCCGACGACCTCCCCGGCATCCTCGCCCTCGACCCCATGGGCGGCTACGGCGGCGCCACCACCGCCCGCCTCGGCGGCGACGGGCAACTGCCCCCCGGCCTCGCCGCCCCACGGCGCGACAACATGATCTTTGACGGCTACTGGGATGCGCCGCAAGGTAGCACTATGTACCTCGCGCCCGACATGACGCCGTGCGCCGCGTGGCCCGACCCCAACGGCGGCAAACTCTACGCCCGCTGGACTGACCTCGAAGACGAGGACTTCCAGTCGATATGCATTGAGGCGATCGAGGTCTTGGAGGACGGCGACGTGGCGCTTTTCTGGAACCGCGACCGCGTGAAGTTCACGTACACGAAGGAGCCTTACACGGTCGTCGTTCAGGGCGCGGAGGACCTTGCCGGGTGGAATGTGTTGGAGGAGGGCGGCGACTACACCCTCGACACCGCGCCGAACCCGCGCCGCCTCCACAAGGCGCGGGTCACGCCCCCCGCCGGAGCGACGAGGGGGTTCTTCAAGGCTTGGGCGCAGAGGGATGAATGAGGCATGAGAAGTGTGGAGAGTGGAGTTGCGCAGGGACGAAAGGATGATGACGATGACGATGACGGATTTTGGGATTACGGACTACAGGACACCGGGACTACGGCTTTCGGGGCGTGGGGACGCGGGGACATGGGGACAGCGGCTGCTTAAAAGCCGTTGTCCCGTTGTCCCGCCGTCCCAGCGTCCCAAACCCTGTTAATTTTTAGGAGAAAACGTTATGAAGAAAATGCTGATAATCGTGACGACCGCTCTGCTGTCCTGCGCCGCTTCGGCGCAGACGCGGGTGCAGACCGTGGCGTTGGAGAAGGGGTGGAACGCGGTGTGGCTGGAGGTCCAGCCGGAGTTCGCGTCGCCGGGGGATGTGTTCGGGGACGCGCCCGTGGACATCGTGGCGGGGTATGTGAAGCCGGTGTCGGAGGCGCAGTTCGCGAAGAGCACGGCCGTCAATGTCCAGTCGCTCTCGGGGTGGAACGTGTGGTACGCGCCGCACCGCGCGGACGCGCCGCTCTCGCGCCTGCGGCAGTTGCGCGGGGACATGGGCTACCTCGTCCATGCGCTCGCGCCCGCGACGGTGACGGTGCGCGGCACGGTCAGCGGGGCGGCGTTCTGCTGGACGCCCAACCGCTTCAACCTCGCGGGGTTCACGGTCGCGGCGCAGGGTGCGCCGACGTTCCGGCAGTTCTTCCAGGGCTCCCCGGCGCACAACCACAACAAGGTCTATCGCCTGGCGGAGGGCGTCTGGCGGCAGGTGCTGAACCCTGACGCGGAGGCGATGCGGCCGGGCGAGGCGTTCTGGGTTTTCTGCGCGGGCGGGTCGGACTGGCAGGGACCGCTGGCGGTCGCGGCCAACGCCTCGGCCGGGCTGATGCTGGTGGGCGCGCTGCCGGGCGAGGTCACGTTCAAGAACGCCTCGCCGCACCCGCTGGGCGTCACGCTCGCGCTGGTGACGGAGGACGGCAATGCCGCGCTGCCGCTGGCCGCGGTCATCAAGGCCGTGCTGCCGGACACGGCGGGGGTGACGGATGTGCCGATCGATTTCCCGGACGGCGCGTGGTCGCAGGACTTCCCGGCGCTCGAGGCGGGCGGGGGGCTGAAACTGCCGTTCGCGCTGCGCATCAAGGAGGCCGCGCAGGGCGGTTCGACGGGCCTGCTGAAAGTGACGACGGACCTCGGCACGGAGACGTGGGTGCCGGTGCGGGCGGTGAATTGATGGGTTGATTTTTCGACTGAAGTCGAGTGAAATCGACTGAGGGCGACTGAAATCGGGTTAAGTCGAGCATTTGGAGAGAAATTATGAAAAAGGCATTGGTGATGATGATGGCCGCGGCGACGGGAGCCGCCGCAATGGCGGAGGTGAGCCCTTATGCGGGGCTGTGGGTCGGGAGCGTGGGCCTGACGACGGTGAACGAGGTTTCGATCCCGCTGGACGCGGATAATGTGCCGCGCGCGCCGGACCCGCTGAAGCCGACGGTCACGGGCAGCCGCGCGGACCTGCGCCTCATCATCCATGTGGACGCGGCGGGGCGGGCGAGCCTGCTGAAGGATGTGGCGGTCGTCAACCGCAACCCGTCGGGCGACGCGTCCGCCACCATCGCGGACATCGCGGCGGCGGGGTCGGATGAGTTCGCGCTCTCGCTGGTCACGGACCCCGCGCTGTACGCCGAGTACCCGATGCAGAAGGCCACGCGCATCTCGAGCGTCGCGTTTGACTTCGGCGACGCGCAGGCCACGCTCGTGCTGGACGCGCTGGTGGGCCGGGTCGTCGGCGCGGCGGTGGATGTCGTGAGCGGCAAACCGGCCTCGGCGATTGACACGGCCGCGAAGCGCAACCAGATTATTGAGGACATCGTGGCCGCGGCGCAGGGGATGGCGATGCCGCCGGACAATGTCGCGTCCACGTATCAGGCGTTCCTGGATTCGGTGAAGGATGCGGTCCCGGCGATCGCGTCGTCGCCCTCGCCCTCGGCGGGCGCGGCGGCGCTGTGGATGAACACGGCGAACATCCTGTTCAACGGCTCGTCGTTCGGCGACACCCGTGCGCAGGATCTCGTCCGCGCGGTGCAGGCCGCGGGCATGGCGAACGGCGGGGCGGACGCGTGGAACGCGGCCTCCGGTTTCGCGGACACGTCCGCCACGGTGACGCGCCTGCTCGTGGGCAAGGCGGTGGGCGACGCGCTGGCCGGCGCGGCCCAGCACGCGGCCAACACCCCCGGCGCGACGGCGGGGGGGCTGAAGGGGCTGGACACGTCGGCGGACGCGGTCGCGGCGGCGTTGGCGTCGAAGTGGCACGACAACGACACCCGCGCCACGGGTGCGCTGGACGCGATGTTCGCGGCCATTGCTGCGACGGCCGCGGATGGCCATGCGGCGGGGGATCTGATCGCGCTGGAGATTCAGGAGCAGGCTTACGCCGCCGGGGCGGCGGCGCTGACGGCGGCGTTGGCGCAGTACCCCGCGCCGCGCAACGCGCCGACCGACGGCTACACGGCGTTCGTCACGTCCGCCGACTATGCGGCCGTCCCCGAGAAGGCGGCGCGCGCGGCGGCGGCGGCCGCGCTGACCGAGCGCGTGGAGAACCCGCTGACCTACACGCTGACCCTGCCGTCCGTGGCGAAGGCGGCGGCGATGAACGCGCTCCAGGCCACCTACGCGGCGGCGGCGCGGGCGAAGTTGAACGAACTGCCGCTGGCGGGCGTGTTCGCGCTGGGCGAGGGCGACCCGCGTTTCGCGGTGGACGTGGAGACGGGCGATATGCTGGGCGCGGCGGGCCTGACGGGGCGGCTCCTGCTGCCCGCGAACTTCCCGACGAACCCGTTCCGCCACCGCCGCCACCCGGACCACACGCAGGGGTACGACGTGACGCGGAACATCCGCATCGATTTTGACGCGCCGGAGGAGCCGGGGAAAATCCCGTCGGTCACGCGCGGCGTGAAGCAGGTGAGCGGGCTGTACCGCGAGGAGGTCTTCGGGCTGCACAAGCCGCTCGGGCCGGGGCAGGACGTCGGCCTGCGCACGGAGGGGCGGTTTGAACTGAACCGCATCAGCACGATCAGCACGTTGAACGGGAAGTAGGGGGAGACTTTATGGAAAGCGGGACTACGGGACGACGGACGACGGGACTACGGCTGGGGACGATGGGACGCGAGGACGCGGGGACTGTTTGTCGTCCCGTAGTCCCGGCGTCCTGTGTCCCGAGAAATCGAATTTGGAGGAAAAACATGAGCAAGCGATGGATGATAATGCTGGCGGCGCTGCCGCTGTGTGTGTTGGCGGGTGAGTTGCCGTTCACGGCGGTGCTGAGGCCTTACATGGGCCCGCAGCACAGTTCCTATGTGAACCAGAACATGGTTAATTTCAAAATCATCAACGACTCGCCGGAGACCATCACGGGCATCATCGTGACGCGCAACAACGGCGCCCCCGACAACACGCGGTTCAACTACGTGATCCCGGGGTCGGCGGGCGTGGGCGGCATGATCCTCACGCCGAACGTCGTGGCCAGCAGCGCGGACGCGTCGGGCATCGGCTACATCCGCGAATACTGGCAGTACCCCGCCGGGTTCGTCCTGCCGAGCATGTACCCGGTGATAGAGGCGTCGTATGTGTCGTCGGACTCGGTGACCGGGCGCAGCATCCAGCGCACGGGCAACTTCGGCGACTTCCTGAACGTCGGCGATTATTTCATGGCGCGGATGCACGGGTACCTGACGGTTCCGCAGGCGGGGAAGTACCATTTCCAGATGCGGGTGGACGACTGCGGGTATGTGCTTTACCGCCGCTCCGACGGCTCGGCGGGCTTCCTGTTCAACGAGAGGTGGAATGACAATCAAGGGAAATGGCACACCAGCGACACGACGCTGACGTTCGCGGCGGGCGAGGTGATCTATCTGGATGCGTTCCACCTGGAGGCCGCGGGGAACGACTACCTGAACCTGGAGTGGGCGCGCGAGGAGGTGCTCGTGCCGGAACTGGAGACGGAGTCTGAGCGGCACATTGCCCTTTTGTCGGCTGACTGGCTGTACCATTTTTCCTCTTTTCTGTTGCTTCCCCTTCCCCCGGATTACCAAAACAAGAGTTACGGGCCCGATCTGTCGTTCGGCATCAACACAATCACGTGGAAGGGTAAGACGATGACGGCCAGCAATTTTTACTGGGAGGATTATTTTGATGTCTGTGACTACATCAACCATGCGGTCACCTGGACGTTTCAACCGATCCCCTCGATGGCGTTTTCGACCAAGAGGCCGGTGGCGGGCTCGCCGTGGTTTTGGGACTCGTTCCCGACCTTGAACGACACCACCATCACCGACAACGGCGGGGCGAACAAGAGCATCCGCATCGCGGGGCTCGCGCTCACGTCCGGCAACGAGATGCAATTCGCCGCGTCGCTGGAGGACTGGATATTGGTGAACGCCATACACCCCGAGGGCTACAACTACGCGCCGGAGGTGCTGTGGAACCTGCCCGCCTCGCAGCCGAAGGCAACGATCACGGTGTTCGGCTCGTTCGGCAACTCCAGCACGATCACGCTCGGCGCGACCCCGGACATCGCGCCAGACAGGGACTACACCTTCAAGTCTGATGCGCGGCCGCTGAAACTGAAGGTGCGGAGCATCGGCGAGGACGGCAACCCCAACAAGCGCGCGGCGCGTTTCCGCGTGACCATCACGGACCCGACCAGCGACGAGGCCCCGCTGGTGCGGGACAACATCGACCTTGCCAACGAGGAGGACCTGGTGGCGTCGTTCGAGTTCAACGAACTCCGCGCCGGGATGCAGGTGCTGTTCGAGGCGGTGGAGGAGAGTTATTTCGACAAGAGCATGGGTTTCCTCTTCCACACGTTCAACCAGGTCACGGAGGCGAGCAAGATCGCCGAGGCGGTGGAGCGGTACGTCGCCTCGGGCCTGAGCGTGAACGACACGGCGCAGACGGGCGACCCGACGCAGTATTCCTTCGAGATACGCGGCGACACGCGGATCGACTTCCGCACGCGCCACGAGTACGCGCTGGACGTGTCGAGCGACTTCACGAAGACGGAGGGCAAACTGCTGAACGTCGCGGGCAAGCCGTGGACGGGCCCGCTGACCTCCGCCGCGTCCGGTGCGCCGGACCCCGCCGCCGGGGTCGGCAACGAGCGCGTCCGCCACTGGATCGAGGAGGGCACGCAGGTCACGGCGCAGATTGACGCGGAGGTTCAGGACATCGCGCTCAGCGCGCAGTTGCTGAACGTGCGCTACGTCCCGTATGAGTACCACGCCAAGGGCGCGGCGCGGGGCGACGTGCCGTTCGTGCTGGACGAGGTCTCCGTCAACGCGCTGCCGCCCCCGGACCTGCTGGGCCTGCGCCACCAGATCAATTTCAAGATGACGAGCCCGGGCAGCATCGACTACCTCTGGAAGATCCAGTTTGGCGCCTACGCGCAGAGCCCGGAGGGCAACCTGCGCAAGGTCCAGCGCTACAACAGCGACGGCGCGGTGTGGGAGGAGGTCCCGCCCCTCGGCGCGGTCTATTGGTTCGACCAGGGCGACGGCGTGCGCGTCCTGACCGCCGCGAACAAGGACTCCGTGGACTCCAAGGCGCTCACGGGCTGGGTGCTGGGCGACGGCTACTACTTCGCGTCCGAGTGCAACATCAACACGGACACGGGCGAGCCGGTGGGCATGGCCATCACGCTCGACGTGAACAACAACCCCGTGGCGCAGTGGGTCACCGAGACGATCGGCGGGAAGGCCTATCGCGGGCTGGAGATCGCCAACCTGCTGCGCCCGGCCGCGGTGACGTGGAGTTACGGCCGGCAGGTCTTCTACGACCCGATGCTGACGCTGGGCGAGTATATGCTGCAAGGGCGCTCCGACCCCATCGAGAAGAAGTACCCGGCCGTGGCGGCGCGGCTCTTCGACCCGCCCACGAGCGTGGACCCGCCGGACGCGGCGATCTGGGACCCGAACGCCAAGGTGCTCTTCCCCATCAAGCCCGGCCTCATGAAGGCCATCTACACGGGCGACACGCCGGACAGCGGCTTCGAGGTGCACGTCACCGCGAAGTGGCCCGCCAAGCCGCACTACGCGCACGTCGCGGACACGCCGCCCGTGCAGTTGTCGCCCGACCCGAACGGCAGTTTCCTCTTCGTGGAGAAGTCGTATGAGGAGGACGGCGTGCAGGTCGTCATCCAGAACAACAGCGAGTTCACGGCCGCTGGCACCGGGTGGTCGCTCCTGCGCTTCAAGGAGATCAAGCGCGTGGGCCGCTCCGACCCGAAGGAATACATCACGCTGCGCACGGTGCGGACGCAGCCCCTCCAGTCGGTGCTTTCCGCCGAGGGCGAGGCGGTCATCGGCCGCGCCGTCCGCGACCCGCTCGACCTCGCGGGCTTCGGCACGGGCTATCTCTTCTATCAGGAGGGCGTGCGCTACAACGCCTCGATCTACGACAGCGAGAAACTCGCCGCCCTGCGCAGCACCGACGTCTATGACATGGCGAAACTGAAGGCGCTCTACCCCGAGCGCGTCATCCTCGACCGCTCCCGCCTGCCCGGCCCGATCATCCCGGTCAACGAGTACCCTGCGGCGGTGGACGACATTCTCCGCATCGCCGTCGTGTGGTACGACGACCCCGTGCGCACGGACGGCCTGCTGTGGCCCTACGCGGCGCGGCGCTACCGCCTGCGCTGGCCGGTCTCCCCGGCGGAGGGCCTCGGGCGCATCGTCATCGCGAGCGAGTGGGGCAGCGAGAGCCTCGGCGCGGACGCCTTCGACCAGGTCATCGCGTTTGCCGACGGCGCCATCCCCGAGGAGCGCACCTTCAACCCGACGCGCTTTGCGGAGTTGAAGGTCTATTCGCAGGGCAACCCCGCGCTCGCGGGCTACAACCCCAACGAGGAGCACGCGCTCATCGCGCCGTCGCTGCGCTATGCGGCGGTGTCGCCGCGGCCGAACGCGGTGTATGCGCTGCGCGCGGGCGACCTCAACAATTACGGCGGCGTCGCGACGTCCAAGCCGTTCGTGCTGGCGCAGTTCTTCGACAACGTGCTGGGCGAGTACGCCATGCGCGTCTTCTCCATCGTGAAGGAGGACCCGAACCTGCCGGGTCATTCGTTCGCCGAGCCGTCCATGCTGGTCGTCAACTCCGGCACGGGCATGAGCCCCGCGACGCCGACGCAGTTGATCGCGCAGCCGCACAAGACCATGGAGGCGGGCGAGCCGGTGATCCCGTTCTACCCGATCGGCGTGGTGGAGGGCGCGGTGCCGTGCCCCGAGTCCACGGGCGAGAACCTGCGCGGCCAGACCACGTTCTGGAAGGATCACAAATACACGCGCTGGTCCGTCTCCGGCGGGCCGGAGGCGTGGTTCGCGGTCAAGGGCTTCTACCCGCTCCAGCCCGACTTCTGGTGGCCCGAGGGCCTGACGGGCGCGACGCTGCTGGACGGCAAGGTCGTGCCGCCGCAGATCAGCGCGAGCGTGGCGTTCCTGCCGCCGAACCTCAACACCGACAAGATCGTGCCCACGCGCATCCTGTACAAGTCCGACTGGCCGCGCATCGCGCCGATCCTGAAGGCGGGCGAGACGCTGACCTTCTCCGGCGGCGAGTTCCGCGCCGACCACCCCACGCAGGTCGTGCCGACCAAGGACGGCGGCGGCGTGGAGACCATCCAGACGCCGGGGCTTCCCGCCGCCGCGGCCTTCGCGGTGGGCGAGGTCATCTTCGACGCGCTCAACCCGAAGAACGAGGAGGCGAAGTTGCAGACCGACTGGACGGTGCGCATGGCGCAGGTCATGGAGACCCGCCGCGTGCGCCTCTCCGCGCAGGCCTACCCCGCCATCCTCCAGCCCGCGAACGGCAAGGTGCGCCTGTATCAGGGCAAGTACATCTTCAAGGACCTGCCCGCGTCGTTGCAGAAGCGCCTGCGCTACGACCCCATCGCGCAGGAACTCGAGATGCGCGGTGTGCTAAACGACAAGACGATTGACGACGCGACGCTCACCGCCTCGCCCGCGGCCGTCTATACGCTGGAGCCGAACATCATCACCGAGGGCGACGCGGCGGAACTCTACGCGCTCGCCGATGATGAGGCGTGGCACACGGCGGTGGACACCCTCCGCAGCCTCACGCTCAACCCCAACGGCCTGACCAACGCGCTCTACACCGGCAACCAGTACGTCGTGGGCCTCCAGCCCAAGGTGTCGCGTGACGAGTACGGCATCGCGCAGACGAAGATGGTCGGCGGCTTCCTCGAATACGTGACCGACCCGGCGGTCGCCGAGAACGCGCGCGCCTTCGGCGTGGGCCTCGCGGTGATCCCCAATGGGAAGTTCCTCGACCCCGACTCCGACTATCCCGACGTGAGTTGGGTCACGGTCGCGGAGAACAACGACCCCTCCATGGGCGGCTCGCCCGTCGCGCTGCACGTCATCAAGGTGGATCGCCGCGAGCGTTACCGCGGGGCCATCAAGGTCGTGCTGTCCGACAACGTGTTCGACGAGAACGTCGTGCTGCGCCACACGGGCGACTTCGGCGCGAACGGCGACGACCTCGTGTATGAGTGGTGGTACCGCCCGGACGACGGCGCGCTCAACGTGCTGCCGCCGTATGTGCGCGACCCCGCCTCCGCCGGCGACTGGAAACTCTTCCCCGACCTCTCGGGCAAGGGTGGCCTCGGCCTCAACGAGATCCTCTTGAAGGGCGACCCCAACGCGCCGGAGACCCTGCTGGCGGATTCGTGGTGGTTCGTGCGCTACCGCCACAAGAACGACCTGGTGAGCGGCGCGGACTGGAACGTCAAGCAGCCCGACAACTCGCCGAAGGTCAATTACGAGTGGGCCGGCGCGGGCAACAGCGACCCGTTCCACGATTACAACCTCGACGGCTACCCCGACTACAAGGCGCAACTCTCCATGGGCTGGATCAAGCGCGTGCTAGACGCGGTGAACCCCTACGAGGCGCGTATCCGCGACTTCACGGGCGACGCGCCCGCGACGGGCTCCTCCATGCTCCAGCAACTGGGGCCGCGCTACGAGGGCGCCGTCGCGCTCAACCCGGACAAGAACGTGATCGAGAACGTCGGCCTGATCGAACTCTACCAGACCGTCCTCAACCGCGCCTCCGACCTGAGCATCAACCTCTCCACGCCCGTCTCCACCCCGGCCATCGCCAACGCGCTGCAACTCGCCTCCACGCGCCTGTCCGACTTCTACATGCTGCTCGGCAACGAGGCCTACGTGGACGCGAACGACCCGACCATCGGCTTCGGCAGTTCCTCCGTCGAGTACGGGGCCTTCGCGCCCGTGGTCCACGCCTTCCAGAATCAGGCCTCCAGCCTGCTGGAGGAGGAACTCATGCTCCTGCGCGGCCAGGACGACAACATGGCGCGCCCCGTCTATAACCGCCTCTTCTGGAACTTCACCAAGGGCGAGGGCGAGGCCGCCTACGCGATGAACTACAACATCAGCGACATCAATGGCGACGGCTTCATTGACGAGTACGACGCGATGATCCTCTACCCGCAGGGCCACGGCGACGCGTGGGGCCACTACCTCACCGCGCTCACCCAGCAGTACAGCCTCCTGCGCCACCCGTACTTCAACTGGGTCTCGCGCTCGGAGTTCTACAACCTCATGAACGTGGTGATGAAGGTGGACTTCCTCGACGAGCGCAAGTTCGCGCAGATCGCCGCGCAGAAGGCCAAGGCCGGCGCGGAGATCGTCGCCAACACCTACCGCGACCATTACACCGAGGACGAGACCGCGCAGTGGCAGGGCTACACCGACGTGAACCCCGACCGCGCGTGGGGCGTGCAGGACTGGGCGCGCCGCGCCGGGCAGGGCGCGTACTTCGACTGGGTCGCCGCCAACGCGCTGCTCCCCGCCAAGCACCCGAACGAGACGCTTGAGGGCATCCAGAAGGTGGACCGTCAGGAGAATGCGGACATCCGCCTCGTCGCCGCCAACCTCAACCTTGTGCAGTCCACGCTCGACGACGCGGACCGCGGCTTCAACCCGCTGGGCATCTCCGCGCAGGCCGTGCCGTTCGACATCAACCCGCAGGCATGGGATGACGGCGTTAGCGGCGGCACGCACTTCGAGCAGATTTATGAACGCGCCGTGGCCGCGCTCGTCAACGCGCAGGCCGCGTGGGACTACGCCAACGCCGCGCAGAACCGCCTCCGCGCCGTCGCCAACACCGAGGCGGAGTTCCGCAACAGCGTCGCCCAGCAGGATATCGCCTACCGCAACCAGTTGATCGAGATTTTCGGGCGGCCCTACCCCGGCACCGTCGGCTCGGGCAAGTTCTACCCCGACGGCTACATCGGCCCCGACCTCATGTACCACCGCTACGTCGCGGCCAACAGCATGGAGGGGAGTTTCCCGCAGCCGCTCTCCTCCGCGTTTGAGTTCAAGGATAAAGTCCTCTCCGGCGGCGACATCTACAAGGCGATGCAGGAGTGCAACCTGATCAAGGCGAACGGCACGGTCTATAAACTCCACCTCGACCGCTACATCGATCAGGTCTCCGCGACCTTCGCCGGGCTCGGCAACGACGGCGCCGCCTCCAACGGGACCGCGCGCGCCGAGGACAGTTACAGCCTCGCCAGCCTGGACTTCAACTTCAACAACAACCCGCTCGCGGGCTTCGGCGACTACGCGCTGCCCGTCATGGCCTGCACCTACTCGGCGGTCGCGCCCGCGTCGTGGGGCGAGCGCCCCGCGATCGGCGAGGTGCAGCAGATCATCGCCGAGATGCTTCAGCAGCAACTCGACGTTGCCGATGCCGTCTCCTCCTATCAGGGCATGGTCACCGACGCCGTGCGCGCGCTCAACCTCCTCGAACTCCAGCGCGAGATTGACGACCGCATCGCCAAGCGCAAGCAGGACCTCTTCATCTCCAAGTCCGTCATCAACACCATTCTGCAGGGCATCAAACTTGCCTTGGAGATCAAAGATGAAGCGGAGGACACGGTGATGAATGTCGCCGATTCCGTCTCCGAGTGCATCCCCAAGAACCTGCCCACCGGCGGCGTGGCCGTCTCCCCCGGCGACGCGGCCGCCCCCGCGCGCGGCACCATCAAGAGCGTGGCCACCATCACGAAGGGGGGCCTTGGCGCGGTCGGGATCGCCGCCAAACTCGTCGGGTTCGCCAACGAGACCCTTTGGGAAATCACGGAGGGCTCCGTGAATCTCGTCAACGACGACGACGCGCGCCTCAAGAGTTACATCGAGGCCCTCGCCGCGATCGACGGCATCCTCGGCAAGGAGGCCGACCTGCGCCTGGCCATGTTCGCCAAGGCCGAGCGCATGCGCTCCATCGGCGACAAGTACCGCTCGACCGTCTCCAAGGGCTCGCTCATCATTGACGAGCGCGAGGCCTTCAACCGCCGCACCGCCGCCATGACCCAGATGAACCGCTATCAGGACATGACCTTCCGCGTCCAGCGCAACCACGCCCTCCAGAACTACCACCGCCTGCTCGACATCGCCGCGCGCTACGCCTACCTCGCCGCCAAGGCCTACGACTACGAGACCAACCTCGCCGCCGACGACCCCGGCTCGCCCTCCGCGCTCTTCGAGCAGATCGTCAAGGCCCGCTCCCTCGGCCACCTCGCCGACGGCGTGCCGCAGACGGGCTCGGGCCTCGCCGACGCGCTCGCGCAGTTGTCGGCCAACTACGGCGTGCTCAAGCACCGCCTCGGCCTCACCAACCCGCAGGTCGAGACCGGCAAACTCTCGCTCCGCACCGAGCACTTCCGCATCTTCCCCGACGGCTACGACGACCCCGAGACCGCCGTCGCGGCAGACTGGAGGGGCGCGAACAACGCCTACGACAACTGGAACCAGGCGTTGCAGAAGGCCCGCGTCAAGGACCTCTGGAGCGTGCCGGAGTACCGCTACCTCGCGCGGCCCTTCAACAACAGCAGCGAGGCCGAGCCCGGCATCGTCCTGCGCTTCTCCACGCAGGTCAAGAGCGGCAACAACGTCTTCGGCAACCCCCTCGCGGGCGGCGACCACGCCTACGACCCGTCCGTCTATGCCACGCGCATCCGCTCGGTCGGCGTGTGGTTCTCGGGCTACCTCGCGGAGGACGTGCTGAGCGACCTCTCCGCCACGCCGCGCGTCTATCTGATCCCCACCGGCGCGGACATCATGAGCATCCCCAACGCGGCCTCGCCCGACCAGACCCGCGTGTGGAACGTGCTAGACCAGGTGATCCCCCTGCCGGTGCCGGGCATCGGGTCGAAGTTGCCGCTCGCCAACTTCGTGCCGCTGCTCGACGCGCTCGACGGCCGCATCGGCCAGCAGCGCCGCTTCTCCAGTTTCCGCGCCTACCACGACTCCGGCACCGAGGCCGTGGACATCGGCGAGTTGGTGCGCGACTCGCGCCTCGTCGGCCGCTCCGTCTGGAACACCGGCTGGGTGCTCATCATCCCCGGCCGCGCCCTCAACGCCGACCCCGACGAAGGCCTCGACCGCTTCATCGAGAACGTCAGCGACATTAAACTGGTGTTTGAAACTTACGGGTTCAGCGGCAACTAGCATGAAGATGACGGGACGACAGGACGAAGGGGCGATGTCCCCTCAGCCGCTGAAAAAGAATCTCAAAGGAAAAGGAGTAATCAAACCATGAAAAACCTGCTCACAACGGCGGCGCTTGTTGCCGCATTCACGCTCTCGTCCGCGAGCCTTCACGCCGCGGGCATCGCCGAGCCGGCCACGACCTTCTACGGCAAGGTGCTTGGCACTGCCGACCTCCAGCCGTTCCTCATCACCGAGGGGCGGCTGGCGTGGACGATCCGCCGCGCGGACGGTTCGGACGTGACGCTCCACGCGAAACTCTTCGCGTGGAACAAGGGCACGTTCTCTTACCGCCTCGACGTGCCGCATTCCGCGCTCTCGCTCGGCCTCGCGCCGGATGGCGGGGATGTGCCGCTCGCGCTCTATGAGCAGACGCACCGCCACCTCGCCGTCTTGCTCGACGGCGAGCCGGTCACGCTCCTGGGCCCTGCGGGGGAGGCCTTCACGTCCGCGCAGATCCTGCGCTCCTCGACCTACCGCCTCGATCTGGGCGTCAACCGCCACGCGCTCGACACGAGCGGCGACGGCATCCCGGACTGGTGGTGCGACCTGTACGGTCTCGACAAGCAGGTCAACAACGCCAGCAGCGTCCTCACGCCCGGCGGCCTGACGGTCGCGCAGTGTTACGCGCTGGGGCTTGACCCCAACGCCGACCACACGATCCCCGCGCTGCTGACCGAGGAGACGATCGTCTATGCGCACGGCAGCACCGCGCTGATTCTGGAGGTGTTCGACCTCGACACCGCGCCGTCCAACCTCGTGTACACGGCCGCGGCGCTGCCGTTCGGGACGCTCGCGCTCCTCGGCGCGGATGGCACGCTCGGGGCGCTCGAACCCGGCGCGACGTTCACGCAGGAGGATGTGCTGGCCGCCCGCCTGATCTACCAGCACGCCGCCGAGGCCAGCGATCCGGGGCTGTTCGCGTTCACGCTTTCCGACGGTGCGCACGAGCCTATCGAGGGCGCGGTCCGCCTCCTGCTCTACGAGCCGGCCATCAACGAGGTCTCGCCGCGCAGCGACCTCTACCAACTGGCCAGCGCGGGCTTCGTCGTCGGCGAGGGCGCGGCCATCGACGCTTCGGGCGCGGCCGTCTCCTACGCGCTTGCGGGCAACACGCTCACGGGCGGCGCGGCGGACGATGTGCTGACCGACACCCCGGCGGACGGCGGCGATTTCGTGTGGGCGGGCGGCGCGGGCGCGGACCGTTTCATCATCACGGACTTCACGGCGCACACCGTCACCATCACCGATTTCTCCGTGGCCGAGGGCGACATCCTTGACATCACGGCGTTTGCCCCGGCCTCCGGCACGCTCGCCGACAACGTGACGCTCAACGGCAGCACGCTGACGTTCGGCGCGGGGCTGGTTGTCACGCTGGAAGGCCTCGCGGGCGAGGACCTCTACACGCTCGTCTCGTGCGGCGCGGTCCTGACGGGGCTGCCGCTGCCGCCGCGCGTGTCGGTCGTCGCGACGACGCCCACCGCGTCGCGCAACGGGCCGGTCCCGGGCGTGTTCACGCTGTACCGCGAGGGCGATGCGGCGCAGGCGGTCACGGTCAACATCAGCGTCAGCGGCTCCGCGCAGAACGGCGTGGATTACGAGGCCATCCCGGCCAGCGCCGTGGTGGTTCCGGCGGGCGCGTCGTCAATCGAGATTGCCGTCACGCCCTACACGACGGGCGCGAGCAGCGCGGTCGTGGCGGCGTTGCAGGTGCTGGCGGGGAACGGCTACACCCTCGGCGCGGCGCAGGCCGCGAACGTCACGATCGAGCCGCGCAAGACGGAGGTCGGCGTGGAGGTGATCGTATCGAACGTCGCCTCGCTCGGCGACGGCGAGTCCGCCTACGTCCTGCTCTGGCGCGACACCGAAGGGGCGTCGCTCGTCGTCGAGAATCAGATCGGCGGCGACGCCACGCGCGGCACGGACTACCAGACCTACAACTTCGACACGGGGCTTGCCGTGAACCCCGCGCTCGCCATCTTCGGCGCGAATGAGACGGAGAAACTTTACGAGGTCAGCGTGCTGCCCACCGCGAATTTCGCCAACGGCTCCAAGCGCCTCACGCTCGCGCCGGCCGTCACCACGCGCTACGCGATCGCGCCCGCGAAGGCCTCTGCGGAGGTCACGCTCATCGACCGCTGGGAGACCTACGAGAACTGGCTGGCGCAGGGCGGAGTGATGATGGGCTTCGCGCCGATGCCGGACTCTGGCATGCTCTTCAAGCGTTACGCCTACGGCTCGGACCCGCAGGGCAGCGACGCGTCGGGCTTCCCGCGCCCCTTCATGCTCGCGGACGGGATGACCGTGCGCGTGCGGCAGCCCGTCGGGCGCTTGGGCGTGTCGTACAGCCTGAGCGGCTTCACCGATCTTGGCGACCCGGCCGGCTCGGCGGTCGGCTTCACGGAAGTGACCGCGCCGAAAGGCCAGCCCGGCGGCCCGGACTGGAGGTATTACCGGCTGAACAGCAACGGAGAGCGCGGGTTTATCCGCGTGGAGGTGCAGTGATGGCGGGGGGCCAGCGGCTGGGGACTACGGGACGCCGGGACTACGGGACTACGGCTTTGGGCTGGTCGTCCCCTTGTCCCCTCGTCCTCCTGTCCCTCGCGCTGAGCCTCCTCATCTGCGGCTGCCGCGAGGAGACCTCCTCTTCCGCCCCGTCCTCTCCGGTGCTGGTCACGGTCAACGGGCGGGCGATCACCCAGTCTGATTTCGATTCCGAGGCGGAGCGCCGCCCGAACCTCTCGGCGGAGGCGGTCTTGTCGAACCTCGTCGAGCGTCAGGTGATGCTGATCCGCGCTGAGGCGTCGGGGGTCGCGGACAGGCCTGCGTTCAAGCGCGACATGGAGAACAAACTCATCTCCGAATGGCTTGCCACGGCGCGGGACGGCGACGCGGCGGCCGACATCACGGAGGATGAACTCAAGGCCGCCTACGAGGCGCGGCAGGGGCAGATGTTCACGCGCCCGCCGCTCACGCGCTACGCCATCCTCTACCGCAAGGGGCGCGACATAGAGGAGTTGAAGGGTGCGCTGGCGGAGGCGGTCGCGCGCTTCCGGGCGGACCGCGACGCGGCCACCAACAACGGCCGCCTCCAGGGCTTCGGCAAGATCGCCGCCGACCATTCGGAGGACACCGTCAGCCGCTACAAGGGCGGCGATATCGGTTGGGTAGGGGATGACACCGCCTCGCGCGTCCCGGCCGAGGTCCTTGCCGCAGGGAAGGCGCTGGAGGTCGGCGCGGCGGCGGGGCCCGTCGTGGCGGACGGCGGCGTGTACGTCATCATGAAGACCGACGAGCGCGCGGTCACGCAGATTGATTTCAAGGAGGCCGCGCCCGCGCTGCGGCGGCGGCTGATCGCGGAAAAGAAAGCCGAGGCGGATGCCCGCTTCAGGGCGGGGCTGATGGAGGGGGTGGCGGTGGTCCGCAAGGCCAGCCCGGCCGCCCCCGGCAAGCCGCCCGACCGTAACCCCTCTGAGGACGCGCCCCCGGCGTTCCCGTTGTCAACCAAGTGAGTCTGTCATGTCAAGAGTAAGGAGTCTGAACCGTATGAAACGCACGATTATCAAAGCCTTGTTCGCCCTGTGCCTCGCCGGAGCCGCGCACGCGCAGGTCGCCTTCACGCCCAACCCTGTGACGGTGTACACCGGCGCCTCGACGAACATCGCGTACACGATCACCGCAGGGTTCGTGGTGCTGGAGCACCTCTCCGCGCCGACCGGGGCGTTCACCGTGACGGGGATGGCGGCAACCACCCCCGGCACCTACTCGGGCAGCGTGACGGCGGGCAGCGCCCTCGGCGCGGCCACGTACCGCGCCGTCTGCAGCAACCTCACCACGAGCGCCATCAGCACGAACACCCTGAACATCACCGTCCGCGAGCGGCCGGTCGTCACGGGGCTTGCGCTGGCCACGGTGCACGACAACCACCTGCACTCCGCGCCGGGCGCGGTCCAGACGAGCGTGCTGACCGGGACGCTGAACGCGAACGCCACGTCGTTCACGGCGGTCTCGGCGAACACCACGCTGTTCACGGTCACGCCCGGCCCCGTGGCCACCTTGGGCGCTCTCACGGTCACGCCCGTGGCGAACGCGAACGGCACGGCGGACCTGACGGTCTATGGGCGCGACACCGCGGCGGGCGGGCTGGGCGGCGTCAGCACGAACACCATCGCCGTCACCGTGCGCCCGGCGCTGACGGTCACCGCGCCCACGCCGAACCCGCTGACGTTTGACGAGGACACCTCGGGCCAGGTCACGTTCCGCGTGAACACCTGCTACCCGTTCGCGGCGGACAACGTCTCCTACTTCATGACCGAGCCGTATATGCCCCAGTACCCGATCATCGCGTCGAACGTGACCACGATGGCGGTGTCCGGCGGCTTCACGAACATGACCACCACGTTCTACCCCATGCCGGACGCTTACGGCGTGGTGACCGCGCGGCTGGAGGTCGCCGTCGGCGCGCTCCCCTACGCCTACACCTACAGCACGAACATCGTCATCAACGTCACGCCCGTGCCGGACCCGCCGCGCTTCGTGGGCATCCCGGACGAGGTCATCATCGCCAACACCGACCCGTGGACGAACGCCTTCACGGGGGTGACCATCACCGACCCTGACGACTTCCCGCCGCCCCCGCCGAACACGCGCTACAAGGAGTTGCTGGACGTGACGGTCTCGAACGCCACGCTGGGGGTCGTGTTCGACTCGAGCGGCGGCTTCGTCGAGACGTCGGAGATTGATGCCCCGACGCGGACGAACACGCTGGTGCAGTCCACGTGGCTGCAAGGGCTCGACCTGAAGGCGCGGAGCGACCTGCTGGGTGTCATCGGCATGACCAACACCTACGAGGTGATCTTCACCGCGCTGGGCGCGGACGGCCTTTCCTGCACCACGACCATGCCCGTGCGGATCTGGTTCAAGAACACGCCGCCCGTCTTCGTCGTCAACCTGAAGGAGCCGGGCCTGACGGTGACGGAGGGGTACCCCATCAAGCCGTTCACGCTGACCAGTCTGGAGGACCCCGACATCGGCCAGACGCACACGCTCACCGCGCGCCTCGCGGATGAATCGCTCCAGTACGGGAACCTCAACGGCACGCTCAACCCCGTCACCGTCGGCGTCAACGGCAACCTCAGCACGCTCAACACCGCGCTCATCAACCTGGAGTTCAACGCGCACGACGGCGTGATGACCAACGACACGGAGACCGTCTATGTCATCTTCGAGATGTACGACGGCTTCGACACCACGGTCAACACCAACACCATCACGCTCGTCCAGCAGCGGCGCCCGCCCGTCATCAACCTCGGCGGCATGACCGGCCCGTTCCCCATCACCACCGACACGTCCGTCGGCACGCGCCTCTTCCCGCAGATCACCGTCACCGACCCCGACGAGGGCGGCAACCAGTTCGTCCGCGCCCAGATCGCGATGACCCCGGCGTACCTGACGCTGGAAGGGCTGTCCGGGATCACGACGCTCCAGCACCCCGCCGACCTCACCACCCTGCTGCGGGGCGTGACCTTCCTGCCGGACCTCTCCTCGCCGCTCGCCAGCGTGCCAATCGGCTCCACCGTCACCGCCACCATCACCATCACCGCCACCGACAAGAAGGGCCTCGACAGCGAGCCGCGCATCGTCACCGTCAGCATCGAACGCCTCAACGCCGCGCCCATCATCTCCGTCCCGGCGGACCAGCCCGTGCTCTTCGCGCCCGGCAGCGTCATCTACCCCTTCGCGGACATCGACCTGTGGAACGACGACCCGGACCCGGTCAAGTTCACCTTCGTCATGGACAACCCGGAGAAGGGCGCGTTCAGCAACGCCGTGGGCCTCACCCAGTCGGGCAACGGCTTCACCATCACCGACTCCGTGCCCAACATCCTCGCGGCCGTCACCAACGTGGCCTTCATCCTCAACGCGGGTCACGAGTTCCCGCCCGACGACCCCGGCGGCACCACCTTCACGCTCTCCGCGCAGGACGCCTACCTCGCCAGCACCAGCGCCAACCTGACCATCCTCGTGCAGGACCCGCCGCGCAACTGGCTCGTCACCAAACTGCTCGACGACGGCACGCCCGGCACCTTCTCCCACGCGCTCGCGCGCTTCGGCAACAACGACGTCATCACCTTCGCCCTCCCCGAGGAGGACTACCCCGCCACGGTGCGCCTCACCAACGCCCCCGAGGTCACCGCCGACAAGGCCCTCACCATCAAGGGCCCCGGCGCCGACCTGCTGACCCTCTCGGGCGACATCAACGGCAACGGCCTGCCCGACCGCCGCCTCATGACCGTCGCCGCGCCCGTCACCCTCGAGGGCCTCACCCTCGCGGACTGCACGGGCGACTTCGGCGGCGCCGTCTCCGTCATCGAGAAAGGCCACCTCATCCTGCGCCAGGTCACCATCCGCGACTGCGTGGCGACCGACGCCGGTGGCGCGGTGGACGTTGACCACGGCTGCCTCACCGTGGACGGCGCGCTCTTCCTGCGCAACAGCACGACGACCGACGCCCCCTACGGCGGCGGCGCGCTCTCGCTCTACACCGACACGCTCATCACCATCCGCAACGCCGTCTTCGCCGAGAACCGCCAGCGCTTCGTCGGCTACGCGGGCGGCGGCGCGATCTACGCCGAGTTCCCCAGCGACAGCCCATGGTTCCTCGACATCGACGTCACCCACTGCACCTTCATCGACAACGAGGACGACACCTTCTCCGTGGACCTGCAAGGCACCTCCATCCTCGCCAACGGCGCGTGCGCCTTCTACCTCGAGAACAACATCTTCGCCGACGACCCCCTCACGCGCTCGCTCAACACCGCCGCCGCCGCAGAGATCTGGTCCTTCGGCGGCAACATCTGCGACGACAACTCCTCCGTCTTCCTCAACCAGGGCGGCGGCGCACCGCAGAAAATCCTCCTCAACCACAGCACCGACGTGCTGCAATTCGCCACCCTCTTCGACGACGCCTTCGCGCCCCTGAACCTCGGCGCGTACCTCGCCCACGCCACCGTCCCGACCGACCTCGCCGGCCGCATCCGCAACCCCCTGCGCACCCTCCCCGGCGCGCTCGACCCCGCCGCCGCGCCCTTCCCCGCCATCACGGAAATCCAACTCTCCGGCTACGACAGCACCTACTTCCCCCTCGCGCGTGACCGCTTCATCGAGGTGTACGCCCCCCGCGACAGCAAGGGCGTGCTGGACCTCACCGGCATGACGCTCGTCGTCAACGGCGTCCCCGTCCACACCTTCGGCGAAGGCGTCATCGCCAACCCCGCCTCCTCCACCCTCTTCAACGCCGGGGACGACGCGGCCACCGTGCCGCTCTCCTACATCTTCACCGCCGGGCGCGGCGTGCTGATCGCCTTCCCCGCAGACCCCAGCGGCGTCGCCGAGTTCCAGTCGCCCATGGACGCGGCCAACCCCACGCCCGTCGTCAGCGGCTCCATCGTGAGCAACGCGACCGACTTCGCCGCCCTGCTCTCCATCGGGACGGGCCGCGGCTGGGTCGCCATCTACTCGCCCGACAGCGACATCCCCATCGTCCGCCACACCTTCCTCACCGAGTACAACGACCCCGATTCGCCCACCGGCACCGACCCGCTCAACACGGGCATCCAGTCCATCGCCACCATCCCCTTCGCCCGCGGCTTCGCGTTCATCCCCCACCTCTGGGAAAGCCCGCTCGAGGAGTCCCCCGGCGCGGACAACCCCGCCGGAACCCCCTTCGGCGGCGACCACCCGCCGCCGCTGGCGCGTGACGACCTCGCCATGGCCACCGAGGACGACGCCGTGCTGATCGACGTGCTGGCCAACGACCTCGACTACGTCGGCGACCCGCTCTCCATCGTGGCCTTCGACGCCGCCTCCGACCTCGGCGCGGCCGTCACGTTCGACGCCGCCACCGGGGCCCTCCGCTACGACCCCGTCCACTGCGCCGCGCTTCAGGCGCAGCCCGCCGGCCGCGAACTCATCGACACCTTCGACTACACGATCTGGGCCGGCCGCATCCTCCCGTTCGGCGCGGGCGGGAGCGTCGCCGTGGACGCGCTCGCTACCGACACCGTGACCATCACGCTGGACGCCCCACACGGGCTTGAGGCGGACGCCCCCGTGTGGTTTGTCTCGGAGGCCGCGGCCTACACCAACCGGCTGGTGCTGAGCGCCGTCCCCGACGCCGCGTCGTTCCAAATCACCTTCGCCGCGCCGGCCGAGGCCAGCGCGTTCGCGGACTTCCTCAACAACGAGGGGCTGGCGGACTTCGCGGTCTATACCCGCCACCCCGCCTTCACCGCCACCGCCACCGTGACCGTGCGCTTCGAGGGCCTTAACGACAACCCCGTCGGCACGGACGACCTGCTCATCGCGTCGCTGACCGAGCGCGAGGCCGTGCGCCTCCTCGCCCAGCCGAACCTCTCCGCCAGCGCGGTCTTCAACGAATACCCCGAGACGCCCGTCTCCGGCGTGGGCCTGCTCGCGAACGACACGGACGTGGACGAGGGCGACACCCCCGACACCTTCCGCATCACGGGCATCCTCTCCGACGCGGACGTGCATACGAACACCGCGTTCGCGGCCTCGCCGGACGGCACGGCCACGCGCGTCACCTCGCCCGCGCACGGCCTCGCCAACGGCGCGACCGTCACGATCGTCGGCGTGGAGAACCCCGCCCGCGTCAACGGCGCGCGCGCCGTCACCGTCATCGACGCGGACACCTTCGACCTCCCCGTCGCGCCGGGCGAGTTCATCTTCACCCGCGCCTGCTGGGTGCCGACCACCACCGCGACGGCCGCCACCACGCCGCTGGGCGCGGAGGTCGCGCTCGTCACCCGCGCCAACCCCCTCGAGGACAACATCATCTACAACGCCGACGCCTCCGCGCAACTGCGCAAGTTGGCGCAGGGCGAGAGCGTCGAGGACGGCTTCTGGTACATCCTCGTGGACCGCCTCAACGCGCCCGGCATCGCCTACGTCTCCCTCACCGTCAACGGCGTGAACGACGACCCCGTCGTGCGCGACGAGCCGCCCGGCCTCGATGACATCATCGACTTCTTCGGCGACGACGACCTGCTCAACCTCTTCACCAACCGCATCAGCGTGCTGACCGTCCTCGTGCCGCCCATGTCCGGCAGCGACGGCCGCGCCGACCTCATCCTCGCCGACAACGGCGCCGCGCCGCAGACCGCCCAAGACCTGCTGCTGCTGCCCGACTTCTTCTCGACCGACGCGCAGACCCCGCTGGTGATTGACAGCGCCGAGGTGCTTGCCCGCGCCACCGACGTGGACACCAACGACGTCCTCTTCGTCCACAGCGTCGAAGCCGCCTCCATGCTCGGCGCCGCCGTCGCCGCGGGCCCCGGGTTCCCGGGCCTCGTGAGTTTCACCTACAACCCGCAGGGCTCCGCCGCCCTCCGCGCCCTCGGCATCGGCGAGACCGCCTTCGACGTGCTGACCGTCAACGTCTCCGACGGCATCGCCATCATCCCGATGCGCGTCGTCGTCCTCGTGCGCGGCGTGAACGACGCGCCCTGGGCGAACCCCGTGTACGTCTATAACCCCGGCGCGCGCACCGTCGTCGGCTTCACCCCGAACGTGGGCGACCACGACGTGAACGACACCCTCACGCTCGTCACCCCCGCCACCACCAACGTCACCGTGCCGAACCCCACCGCGCCGACCAACGAGATCCCCTACACGGTCACCGACCACTCGCTCTTCCTCGCGATGGACGACACCTTCCGCGTGCCGATGAACGCCCCCGTGACCACGCTCGACGTGCTGGCCAACGACGTCAACTTCCACGACACGGGCATCACGCTCACCTCCGTCACACCGTCCCTGCGCGGCGGCACGGTCTCCGTCAACATCGGCGGCACCGCGCTGCTCTACACCCCGCCCGCGGACTTCGCCGGGACGGACATCTTCACCTACGCCGTGACCAACGCGCTCGGCATCGCCCGCCGCGCCAACGTCCGCGTCCACGTGATCCTCAACGACTACAACGGCCCGCTCCACGCCTGTGACGACGAGTACGCCGTCGCGCGCGGCATGGGGCTCGACATGCCCGTGACCGTCAACGACGTCCTGCTCCCCGCCTCGCCCGCCGGTCTCACCGTTGACCCGGACTTCCACGCCGACTGGCCCGCCGGCCTCACCCTCAACGGCAACGTCTTCCACTACGCCTCGGCCGCGGGCGACCCCGACGTCGTCACCTTCACCTACCGCGTCCTCGGCGGCGGCGGCAGCGTCTCCGACGCCAACGTCCGCATCAAGATCATCGACCGCGTGATCGGCATCCAGCCCGACTGGTTCACCGCCGCCCCCGGCGCGGCCCCCGTCTCCCTCGACGTGCTGGCCAACGACGTCATGCACGGCGACTCCAACGACGGCATGATCGTCACCGGCGTTGACGCCACGGGCGCCTTCGGCACCGTCGCCATCGCCCCCGACGGCCGCAGCGTCACCTACGCCGCGCCCGCGGGCTTCATCGGCGTGGACATCTTCCGCTACACCGCCGTGGACCGCTACGGCGCACAGGGCGCCACCAACGTCTATGTCACCGTCGGCGTGCCGATCGCCACGCCCGACAACGTCACCGTCGCCATCAACACCAACGTGCTGATCGACGTGCTGGCCAACGACACCGTGCGCCCCTACGCGCCGCCCACCTCGCTCACGCTCACCGACGTCTTCCTCCGCGCGGGCGAGACCGCCAACGGCACCGCCACCCTCGAGGCCAACGCCGTGCGCTTCGCGTCCGGCCCCGACATCAACGCCACCGCCATCTGGCTCTACACCTACACCGTGCCGAACACCGACACCGTCGTCACCGGCGAGGTCACCATCGTCACCTCCAGCCCCGGCGCCCTCTACGCCAACGCCGACAACTTCACCGTCCGCCAGAACGCCGCCGACGTCGTGCTAGACGTGCTCGCCAACGACGCCTCCTACCGCGCCGTCCAGTACCCGCTCACGATCCAGAACGTGCAGGCCGTCTCCGTGCGCAACGGAACCCTCACCACCGACGGCGAGACCGTCACCTACACCCCCGCCCCCGGCTTCGAGGGCGAGGACACCTTCAGTTACATCGCCTCCGACGGCACCGGCACCGCGCAGGGCTTCGTCACCGTCCATGTCGTCCCCGGCGACCTCATCGCCAACGACGACGCCTTCATCATCGGCTTCGACTGGGACGGCACCGTCGGCGCCGCCAAGGCCTACACCCTCCCCGTCCTGCGCAACGACGCCGTCTTCCCCGGCGCGCCCGTGGACATCAGCGTCACCCCCAACTTCGGCATCGGCGCCGACGCCCCGCAGTTCAACAGCACCCTCGAGGTCTCCCCCGACGGCAAGGCCGTCGTCATCCGACCCGGCGACTCCCCCGCCATGCACGGCGGCGAATACCTCGAGACCTTCACCTACGAGGTCGAGGACATCTACGGCCGCAAGCAGTCCGCCCGCGTCGCCGTCACCGTCCGCCAGCGCTCCGGCGAGATCGAGATGGAGATCCAGGACGACGCCTTCAACGTCGAGCGCAACTCCGTCAACAACGTCCTGCCCGTCACCGCCAACGACCTCGTCGAGCCCAAGACCCCGCTCCCCGTCACCGGCATCCACGTTTCCGCGACCATCCAGTACGGCGAGATCAGCGTCGCCGGCCTCAACCTCATCTACACCCCGCCCCCCGGCTTCGTCGGCGTGGACACCGCCACCTACACCATCGACGACGGCCTCGGCGGCAGCGGCACCGCCACCGTGACCATCTTCGTCGGCGCCCTGCCCGCCGCCCCCGACGCCTTCAACGTCCTGCGCGGCAGCACCAACACCCTCGACGTCCTCTCCAACGACGCCATCACCGCCGCCTACCTCGCCTCCTACCACACCGCCCTCACCAGCGTGCAAGGCGCGACCCACGGCGGCGACATCTCCATCAGCGGCACCGCCATCCGCTACGTCCCCGACCCCGCCTACGGCGGCGGCTACCCCTACACCGAGACCTTCACCTACACGCTGGAAGACGACACCGGCCGCCTCACCGAAGGCACCGTCACCGTCGCCGTCCACGACTGGGACGCCGCCCACGCCACCAGCGTCATCTACGTCATCAACGACAACGGCGCCGAGCCCAGCACCGCGCGCGACGCATGGAACCGCCGCTACTTCGGCGACGGCTACGTCACCGACCCCAACGCCTTCGGCAGCGCCGACCCCGATGGCGACGGCCTGAACAACGACGCCGAATACGTCTTCGGCGGCGACCCCACGGTGTACGATCCCACCGTCGGCCGCATCACCATCACGATGCGCCCCGACGGCACCGCCGACCTCACCTACACCCGCCGCGACAACGACCCCACGCTCGTATTCACGCTCCACGCCTGCGACGACCTCATCATCGGCGACTGGCAGCCCGTCACCGACGACACCCTCACCTTCGTCGCCCACACCGACACCGAACTCACCATCGCCACCCACAACGTCCCCGTCCCCGCCGCCCCCAAGCAGCGCTTCTTCAAAATCATCGTGACGTTCTAAAAGGCCGTAGTCCCCCAATCCATGGAGGGCGAGCGTCCCCGCGAGCCGCCCGTCCCTCCGTCCATTTTTACATCGTTTTTGTTCTTGCATAGCTCCTGCAGAGCGTGCTATTATAATTTCATCATGTGAGGGAGGATTATGTCATGAAGCGTAGATCGTTTCTGAAGAAGGCGGCGGCGGGAATCGCGTTGCCGTGGCTGGTGCCGGGTTCGGCGCTGGGTTTGGACGGGGAGGTTGCGCCGAGCAACCGTCTGGTGGGCATCGCGATCGGCACGGGCGGGCGCGGCGGCGGCGACTTGCAGTGGCTGCTCGGCGAGAAGGATGTGCAGTTCGTCGGCGTGTGCGACGTGCAGCGCGGCAACCGCGAGCGCGCCAAGAAGATGGTGGACGAGAAGAACGGCAACACGGACTGCGCGGCCTTCCGCGATTTCCGCGAGCTGCTCGCGAAGCACGGCAAGGCCGACTTCGCGCTCATCGCCACGGGCGACCGCTGGCACACGCCCATGTCGGTGCACTGCATGAGGGCGGGCATGGACGTGTATTGCGAGAAGCCCGGAACCCTCACCATCGCCGAGGGGCAGCTGCTGGTCAAGGTGGAGAAGGAGAAGAAGCGCATCTTCCAGACCGGCGCCCAGCGCGTGAGCGAGACCCCGTTCAGGTTCATGAAGGACGTGGTGATCAAGGAGGGGCGCCTGGGCAAGATACACACCGCGTGGTCGCACCTGGGCTATATGTCGGAGCACCCGCGCGTCAACGCCGTGCGCCCCGAGGAGCCGCTGCCGGACAAGGAGGACCTGGACTGGGACCTGTGGATCGGCCCCGCGCCCATGCGCCCCTACAACAGGGAGTTCGTCAGGGCGTGGCCCGTGCCGGGCTGGTACACGCAGCTTGACTTCGCGGCCAGCATCGCGCAGTGGGGGTCGCACACCATCCTTCAGGCGCAGCACGACATGGGGCTGGCGGACACCTCGCCCGTCGAGTACGAGCTGCCCAAGGACATCCAGCGCGAGGGCTTCATCGTCCGCTTCGCCAACGGCCTGAAACTCATCGCGATCGAGGACGGCACCGCGGTCCGCTTCGCGGGCGGCGGCCGGAGCGCCGAGGGCCTGAAGGACATCTGGAAGGGCTCCTGCGGCGTGAAGTATGACGGCGACAACGGCTGGATCGCCTGCGCGGACGGCTATGGGCGCCCGGAGGCGTCGTCGCCCGAGATCATGCAGGGCTTCGACGACTTCGCCAAGGAGGTCAAGGCGCTGCGCCAGCAGGGACTCACGCCGAGCAACCATCTGCGCGAGTTCCTCGACTGCATGAAGACGCGCAAGGCGCCGCGCACGCCCGCCACCACCGCGCACCGCTCCATGACGACCAACCTCATCATGGACATCTGCCTCGACCTCAAGAAGAGCCTGAAATGGGACCCCGTCAAGGAGGTCTTCATCAACGACGACGAGGCCAACAAGCTCCGCGCCCGCAAGATGCGCGAGCCGTTCGCGGTCGCGTAATGTTACACAGAGAGACACAATTATTTTCGCGCAGAGACGCGAAGACGCAGAGATTTTCGGGGTCTTCTTGAAAAACCCTGCGGCTCTGCGCCTTTGCGCGAGAATAAAAACGGTATGATTTTTAACCACGATAGGTTTATTTTCGCGCAGAGACGCAAAGGCGCAGAGGTTTTATATGATTCCCTTTCAAAAAAACTCTGCGGCTCTGCGGCTCTGCGCGAGATAACGAAAAACGGATGTATGCAAAGAAAGGAAAGACGATGAAACAGTGCTTAATCGCTATCGCCGCGCTGGGCGCGGCCGTGTATGCGGCGGCGGAGCCGCGCGCGCTCTTTAACGGGAAGGATTTGGAGGGCTGGGACAGCGCGCCCGGCTGGTGGTGGGTCGAGGACGGCGCGCTCACGTCGGAGAGCACGGCGGAGAAGCCCTGCAAGGCCTGCAACTACCTCATCTGGAAAGGCGGCCAGCCCAAGGACTTCGAGCTGACCGCCGACTTCAAGCTGAGCAAGGAGGGCAACTCCGGTCTCCAGATCCGCTCCGAGCCGCGCCCCAACTGGGACACCTACGGGTTTCAGGCGGACATGACGGGCGACGGCGGCCTCGTGGGGTTCGTCTATCACCACAAGCACGGGCTCATCGCCGGGCGCGGCGAGGACGTCACGCTCGACGCGGAGGGCAAGCGCGTCGTCACGAAACTGGGCGACCCCGCCGAGTTACTGAAAGCGTACAAGATTGAGGACTGGAACCACTACCGCGTCGTCTGCCGCGGCCCCGTGATCGAGACGTATGTGAACGGCGTGAAGATGTGCCGCTTCACGGGCGGCAAGGACGACGCCAAGGGCGGCCTGATCGGCCTGCAGATGCACCCCGGC
>WRJS01000003.1 GCA_009778475.1 Kiritimatiellota bacterium
TCGCGTTCTCGCGCGTCGCCCTCATGCGCTTGACATCAGGGTCCGACAACGCCACGATGACCGCCAGGTCCTTGTTGTGCCAGACCCCCGGGATGTCCATCGCGTCCGCGATGCGCCCGCAGCCGATGACCCCCACCTGCACCTTCTTCGAGGGCGCCTCCTGTCCCAGCACCCGCGCAGGGATAACCGACGGGAACCCCAGCGCCGCGCTGGCCGCCATCCCTCTCTTGACAAATCCCCTTCTCGAAAGTTTCATGCTCACCTTCCTCCCCTCAATGTCTCAACAGCATAGCAGATACGTGTTCCCCTTGACAACATTATACTGTCATTTTCGCATGGTCGGCAAAGGGCGTGTGTGCTATACTGTTGCGATTACTTACCGGAGGGTGTTGTTATGCGTATGACGAGGAGGATGTTTGTGGGGCAGGCCGCGGCGGCGATGGCGGCGGCGAACGGGTTTGCGGCGGAGGCCGCGGCGAAGGTCAAGGTCGGCGCGTGCGTGCTGAGCCTGGACGAGGCGCGGCGCGGCGGGGTCGAGGGCATCCAGATCGGGGAGTTCAAGGCGGCGGACACGCTGGGCATCACGACGCCAGAGCGGCGCGCGCACTTCAAGCGGGTCATGCAGGAGACGGGCGTGCCCGTCTGCTCCATCATGATGGGGCTGTTCAACGAGTTCCCGCTGGCGACGGAGCCGCGCGCGGTGCAGTGGATGGAGCAGTGCATCGACACCGCCAAAGACCTCGGCACGGACAACATCCTGCTGGCGTTCTTCTCCAACGGCGACCTCCAGCACGAAGGTAAGTTGAAAGAGGCGGAGTATGCGGAAGCGGTCAAGCGCATCAAAGCCGTCGCACCGCGCGCGAAGGATGCGGGCGTGTCGCTCGCCATCGAGAACTACCTCAGCGCGGAGCAGAACCTGCGGATGCTCGACGCCATCAACCACGAAGCCGTCAGCATCTATTACGATGTCTATAACACGGGCATCAGCATGAAATACGACTCGCCCGCCGAGATCCGCCGACTGAAAGGGCGCATCTCGCAGGTGCACTACAAGAACGCGGACAAGTATCTTGATGCGGACCGCCCCTATTTCGAGTCCGTCACCGCCGCGCTCAAGGACATCGGCTACAAGGGCTGGATCGTGCTGGAGACCTCCGCGCCGTCCAAAGACCCCTTCGCCGATGCCAAGCGCAACGCCGATTTCGTGCGCGCGCTGTTCGCGTAAATTATCGTCATTTAAGATGTGACAACATCAATTTAAATGACTATACAATATCAAATCGGAATAACTATTTCGCGTCCGCTGGCGGCGGCGGCGTCAGGCGCAGTTGTGTGATTTTTGTTCCGGCCTCGCGGGAGCGGAGGATGAGGTGGACGCGGCCTTGGGGAAGGGGGATGGTGATTTTCGCGCCGCCGCGCTTGAGGTCGGTCCAGCCCCATTCCTTGCGCACGCCGAGGTGCCACGCCTCTTCGGGCAGGAGGTCGCGGCCGTCCTCCGTCGCGATGCGGACGAAGAAGGAGTCGTCGTCCGGGGTCGGGCTGAGGACGCGCCCGGCGAGGGTGTAGCCACCGGCCTTGGCGACGTCGAGCGCATAGACGGCGCGGCCGGTCCCGGACATCTGTATGCCGTCGTACTCAGGCTCCCACAGGTAGCGGCCGTTCGAGGCGGCGGGGTCGTCGGTCGCAACCTCAAACACGCAGCTGAGCTTGGCGTTGACGGCCTCCCACACCGTGGGCTTGTCGGCGGCGACGGGAACAGGCGTGACGCTGGCGTTGTGCGCGAGGCGTTCGCGTATCGCGGGCAGCGTGCGGAGGGCGGCCTGCCCCATCTCCATCCCGTTAAGCGCGAGCATCGTGCGCGGCGGCAGGGGCGAGACAACGGGGTCTTTCGTGTAGGGCGCGTCGGCGCGGATGGTGAGGCGGCCGCCCGCGGCCGTGAGCGCGATGCCATCGTCGGTCGCGACTGCGCCGATCTGCTCCGCCATGAACGCTTGACGGAACTGGCGGAATTGCTCGTCGTCCAGTTTGCTCCCAGCGCGGAGGCGGTAGGCGACCCCGGCGTGCTGGGTTGGGCTGTCGGGCAGGCGAGAATGTGTGAGCGTCAGGCGCATGACGTTGAGCGTGTTGGTCTCGGCGACGAGCGCGAGGGTGCAGGGTGTCGCGTCCTGCCCCCGGCTCCACGGGATGCGGATACCGAGCGCGGCGGAGCCGTGGCGCAGGAACACGGCGGCGCCGAGCGGTATCGCGTTCGTCGCGGCGAGGGTGAGGGGCGCGTCGTTGACCCAGACGGTCTCGATGGCGTGGGGCATGATCAGGTGCGATTCGAGCGTCCCCGTGGTGTCCACGAAATCGCGCTCGCGATAGACGGCCACGGCCAGCGCGTCCCCCTTGTCCTGCGCGCTCGCCCAGTAGGAGTCCATGTGAAACGCCTTGGAGTGCGTCTTGCCGTCGGAGATTTTGTTGATGCCGTAAGGGTCGCGGCGGCCGTCGGGGATGAACGAGACGCGGGGCTGCCGCGCGTCGCGCGAGGGCGCGGGGAAATCGACCGCCAGCGGGATGTCCATCCGCCCATGGTATTTGCGCCACGACGTGCCGATGGCGATGTCCTCGCACGCGTAGAGCGTGCGCGCGCAGAACGGCTCGTTGCCCCACGTCTGCTCGACGAGGCGCGGATAGACGGCATTCAACGTGCGGAGCGTCTCCGGCGGCGCCCAGCCCGAGTAGAGCGGCGCGAACCCGACCCCTGGGCGGTAGCCCTTCGGCGGCGCGAGCCAGCCGTGGTGGACCAGCAGGTGATCCAGCCCGCCGAATCCGAAGGCATAGTCGTAGGTGCGGCTGTGCGACCCGCCGAGGCGTTGCGACGGCGCGAAATAATTCAGCGCGATGTCCGTCCAGAAGTAATGCAGGAGCGCGTCCGCCATCTCGCGGACCCGCTCGTGCGGGCAGATTTCCGCCAGCAGCATCAGGCACTCCACGTTGACCGCGTAATACGTCGGGCTGACGAACTCATGGATGCCGTCGTCGTAGATCGTGCGCAGGAACGACGTGAGCCGCCGCTCGCCCTCCTGCACCGCGCCCGCGTCACCGAGCGCTTCGCCCAGCAGGATGAGGTCGGACGCGTTGAGGATGGCGATGTTCGTATAGGTCTCGCGCGGGCGGTGCTTGATGAGGCCATGCAGGCCGAGCTTCAGCACATGGAGGAAACGCTCGCGGGTGGCGGGGTCGAGCCTGTCCTTGTGGAACGTCCAGAGCAACGCGCCGTGCTGCATACAGAAATCCACGGCGTTAAAATCCGCGACCGCCGCATCGCGCAAGTACCAGCGGAAATTGCCGTAGGCCCTGCTCTCGGGATCGGTGTCCTGCAAGCCCTCGGCAAGCGGCAGGAGCTCCGCGATGCGCGTGAGGTTCGTGCCCGCATACGCATACGCCAGCATGGCGGTGAACAGCTCGCGGCAGCCATACGCCGGATTCGGCAGCGACACCTTCCGGTGCACCCCGTCCGCCTGACGCAGCACCTCGGCGCGTATCTCCTCGCGCGTCGCGCCTTGTACGGCGCAAGCCGTGAACGCAACCGTCAGAATCACGGGAACAAATCTTGTCTTCATGCGAAACCTTCTTTTCAATTACAAACTCCAGACACACAGTATAACTCACTGCCGCGACGTTTTGCAATGACGAAATGCCATTCCTCGTTTCGGGGGATACGATAACATCAAGTCAAAACACTTGCCTCACACCTACCACTTATCACCTCTCTCTTTCACTTCCGCATCGCCTCTTCCCAGAGCGCGGTTAAGCGTTTTGTGGAGACGGGTTCGTTCGTGCGGAGCTCTTGGGCGAAGGTGGAGACGCGGAACTCTTCGGTCAGCCAGCGGTAGCGGTTGAGGAGGGCCTTGTCGTGGCGCGGGGGTTCGGGGAGGGCGATGAAGTCGGCGTAGCGTTGCCAGAGGGGCTGCACCTCGGCGCGTTTGCGGAGGTCGCCCGCAGGGTTCGTCTGCGCACGCTGGATGCGCACGCGGCACGCTTCGAGGTAGCGCGGCAGTTGCTGGAGTTGCGCGGTGGGGATGACCTCGGCAAATCCGGGAAACACCAGCCACGCCAGCTGCTCGGTCACGTCGTCGATGGTCTCACGGGGAATCGGCTTGGTGGCCAGCATCGCATCCACCTCGCTGGCGGCTTGGATAATCGCAATGACGAGTCGCGCCCGTGCAGTGTGCACGGCGTGGAGGCATCCGCGCTCGGAGGCCAGCCGCATCTGAAAAGTCTGCGCATCGCGGATGACGGGCTTGTCCTCCACAAACGTTTCGCGCAATGCGGCGGTCGCAATCTCCGCGCCGAGTTGCGCGGCGGTCATCTCCAGCGGAATCATGTAGAGCGTGACCGCGCGGGGAAGTGAGGGCGGGTGCTGGTAGCGTTTCCACTCTTTGCCGAGCGCGAGCGCGAAGAGACGGCACACGCCTTTCTCGTGCGCGGCGGCGGCGGTGGCCGCATCGGCGAAGAGGCGCAGGGACACGGCCGTTTGGGCATCCACCAGCGCGGGGTAGTTGATGACGGGCCACCCGGCCTTGCCGACATCCACCTGCTGGGGCAGGTCGCCGAAGTCCCATTGCGTAAGCCCATCACGATGCCACGCCGTGGCGGTAGCGAGGGGCTGCGCGGCCTGCGGTGCGAACAGGCGGGCCAGCGCATCGACGTTGCGGCCGTTGCCCAGTTCCTTGCCATCCGCGTCAACAGCGAGGAAGCGCATCCGCAAATGCGGCGGCGCGTTGTCCTCGCGCCACGTCTCCTGCGGCACGCGCACACCGCGCACGGCGTACACCGCTTCCGCAAACGCATCGGCGAGCGCACCCTTGCCGGGGGTCATGCGCGAGCGGCACATCGCCAGCGTCTCGTCGTAGGGCTGCAAGAGGCGGCGCACTTTGGAGGGCAACACGTTGAGCATCCAGCGCAGTTTCTCCTCCAGCATTCCGGGCATGAGCCAGTCGCTGCGCCATGCAGCGACGATCGGCAGGAGCGGGGCAGGTACGGTGCAGGTCACGCCGTCGTCGGGTTCGCCGGGCGCGTGGCGGTAGGTCAGCGCGAGGCGGCTGCCGTTGAGCGTCACGGAGTCGGGGAACGCTTGCCCGAGGTCGCGCATGGGCGGCAGGTCGGCATCGCGCATGATGAGTTGTTCGCTGTCCAATGTCGCGAGCCACTTTCGCAAATCGTGTGCGTTGCAGACATCCTGCGGCAGACGCGCATCGTAGAACGCGAACGCGAGGTCGGGGTCGAACAGCGCACCGTGCTGGCGCAGTTTGGATTCCGCATCCAGCAGGGCGTTGGTACGCGCGAGGTTCTGCGCAAGGAAGGTCGGCAATGGCGCGGGGAACGCCCCGGCCACAAGCCCCTCGCGAATCATGATGGCGCGAGCGTCGGCGGGATTGATGCGGCTGTAGTCGCGTGTGCGCGATTCGACCAGCACGAGACCGAAGAGCGTGACGCGCTCTTTCACGCGCACATAGCCGTGCGTTGCGTCCCACTGCGCAGAATGATGGCTGTATTTGCAGTGGCGTTTGGCGATCGGCTCAACCCATGCGGGGTCGATGCAGGCCGCCGTGCGGGCGAAGAGGCGTGAGGTCTCGACGAGTTCGCCCGCGATAATCCAATTGCGGTTCGCGCTCGCCTGTTGGCGTTGGCGCGGCTGGCGCGGGTCGGTTTTCTGCTCTTTCAGTTTGACCAGTCCCGAGCCGGGGAAGAGCGCGAAGCGCGTGCCGCGTGTGCCGCGATACTCGTTCGTCTCGGGGTCGCGCTGGGCGAGGTTCGAGAGCAGGCCCGTGAGCAATGCACGGTGCAGACCCGCATCACCGCCGCTGACGGAGGCGGTGTCGAGACCGAGCGATTTGCAGATGCCTTCGATCTGCCCGTGCAGGTCGAGCCAGTCGCGCATCTTGGGGTAGGAGAGAAAGTTGTCTTTGCACAAACGACGCGCGACGCTCTGCGAGGGCTTCGCGGTGTGCTCGCGGTACCACCGCCAGAGGCGGATGAACGCGGCGAAGTCCGAGTTGGCGGTGAGGAAGCGGGCATGGCATTTGTCCGCCTCGGCCTGTTTCTCGATGGGGCGGCGGCGCGGGTCGTCGCACTCCAACGCGGCCACGACGATGAGCGTTTCTGTCAGTGCCTTCTCGTGATGCGCCGCGAAGAGGATACGCGCGAAGGCGGGATCGATCGGCAGACGCGCGAGCTCGCGCCCGAGGTGCGTGAGGCGGCGCGCGCCCGTCTCGTCGGGCGCGGTGATGGCGTCGAGCAGTTCCAGTTCACGATAGCCCTCGCGGATGAGCGCGGCGCCGGGCGCATCGATGAACGGGAACGTCTCGATGTCGCCGAGCTTCAAATCCATCATCGTGAGGATGACGTGCGCGAGGCTGGAGCGCAGGATTTCCGGGGGCGTGTAAGCGTCGCGCTTTTTGAAGTCGCCCTCATCGTAGAGGCGGATGCAGATGCCCGGCGCGATGCGGCCGCAACGCCCCTTGCGCTGTTCCGCGCTCGCTTGCGAGACGGACTCAATCTGGAGGCGTTGGACTTGCGTGCGCGGGTTGTAGCGGCTCAGGCGCACCAATCCCGAGTCAATCACGTAGCGGATGCCCGGCAGCGTCACCGAGGTCTCCGCCACGTTCGTCGAGAGGATGATGCGGCGGTTGGCAGACAGCGTGAACGCGCGTTGCTGCTCGCCCGCCGGGAGCGATGCCAGCAGCGGGATGATGTCCGTGCGCGGCAAGCGGCGGCCGTTCAGCACCTCCGCGGCCTCGCGGATGTCGCGCTCGCCCGGCAGGAACACGAGGATGTCGCCCTCCGCGCTGAACTCGTCCACCGCGTTGGCGATCTGGCGCGGCAGGTCGGGGTCGTCCGCATCCGCAGGGGGCCGCCAGCGCGTCTCGATGGGGTGGAGGCGACCCGGCACGGAGACCACGGGCGCGTCGCCAAAGAACGCGGAGAAACGTTTCACGTCGAGCGTGGCGGAACTGACGACGAGTTTCAGGTCGGGGCGGCGCGGCAGCACATGCCGCAGGATGCCGAGGAGGAAATCGATGTTCAGCGAACGCTCGTGCGCTTCGTCGATGATGAGCGTGTCGTACTTGCGGAAGAGGCGGTCATGGCGCGTCTCCGCCAGCAGGATGCCGTCTGTCATGAACTTGATTTTCGTGTCCTGCGAGAGGCGCGACTCGAAGCGGTGCTGGTAGCCCACGAACCGCCCCGCGTCCTGCCCGAACTCCTCCGCCACGCGCCGCGCCATCGCAAGCGCGGCGAGTCTGCGCGGCTGTGTGCAACCGATCAGCCCGCGCGTCCCGCGCCCCGCCTTCAGCGCGATTTTCGGCAGCTGCGTCGTCTTGCCCGACCCCGTGTCGCCGCACACGATCAGCACCTGATGCCGCCGCAACGCCTCTGCGATCTCATCAATATGCGCCGTAATCGGCAGTTCCGATGGAAACGTGTATTCCATTTGAGGTGGGAAGTCTATCTCCATTTTGGGGCTGCCCGTCAATGGCTCAGCACCATGACCCCGTAGGGCTCCAGCGTCACCTCCGTCACACTCCTATCCCACGCGATGGTCTTGCCGCTCACCAAATCGCGCGACGGCAACGACACGCCGTTGAACGTTTCGCGTTGAATGCGCGTGGTCTGTTCCGTCGCGGTGGGGTTGTAAACCGTGAGGCACCCCCCCTTGCCGATCTCGCCGAAACGCTCGACAAACACCTGCGGGTTTTCGGACGACGCCTCCGTGAGCGGCTCCCAACCGGCCTGCGCGACGCGCTTGCACAGGGGCATGTATTTCTTGAACAGCGGGCGGTCGCGGTTGTAGTAGTCGGGGTTCTTGAAGTAGTGCTTGGTGGAGGCGTCCTCGCTGAAGAAGCCGGGGAACATCCCGTAGGCGAGGCACGCTTTCATGAAGCGTTCGGTGTCGTCATACGTCCATTTCTCGAAGTCGGTGTTCATCAGGAAGCAGTAGGGCTTGCCCTTGCAGAGGGCGCGGCGGTACATCAGATCCTCGTCGGTCCAGGGTTCCCATTTTCCGCCGCGCTTCCAGTTCGTCTCCGTGCCCATCACGTCGAGCAGGGGGGCGAGCCACGGCCACCTGTCGGGGGTCCCGTTGGCCATCATGTAGCGGCCGCTCTTGTGCGCGACCTCGGCCATGGCGCGGACGTACTCGAAGCCCGCCATGCCCTTGAACACGCCGACCCTGCGCGTCTCCAGCGAATAGCACAGCGGGCGGTCGGCGGCGGCGAAATGCTCGCGCCTGAAATTGAGCGCGTCGGTGACGTACATCTCGGAGGAGTCGATGTACTCGCCGTCGATGCCCTTGCCGTCGTTAGGGCGCGGCGAGCCGTAGGTCGCCTGAACGTAGTCGGGCTTCCACTTGTTCTTGAACTCCGTCACGTCGCCGGGCAGCCCGGGTGCGCCGTTCATGCTCCAGACCACGCCGTTGCACCACGGGGTGTCGAGGATGCGCCCGGGCGGCTGGCCCCGCTCGTCGTGGAAGCAGCTGGTGAGCCACGCCTTTGCGCTCGCGTTGCCCGCGGCCGCAAGGCGCTGCGCCTCGGCGATACCCCGCGCGATGCTTTTCTCGCCATCCAGTTTCATCCACCACGTCATCGGCTCGGTGTAGCGGAACGTGAGGATGCCGTGCGCGTCGTCCCACGCCGTCTCGTCAATACCCTCCTTGAAGCGGAAGCCGAAATCCTCAAAGTCCGGCAGCTTGCTGATGGCCTCAAACGCCATCCACTGCCCCTGCTCCTTGATGCGCGTCTCGAACGCCTCGGGGAAAATCTGATAGTAGCGGTTGAACGCCCCGCGCAAGCCATCCTCCGCAGGGAACGTGAACCTGACAAAGCGGAAGTGCGCGGACGGTTTCTCCGGCGTGAGCCCGATGTCGCACGCGAGGAAGAATTCGCGCGTGGCTGGCTGGCAACCCAAGCGGTACACGAGCGGCGTGGACGGGTCAAGCCCAATCGCAGAACTTTCCACCCCATTGTCAATGATAGCGGCAAACGGATACTTCGAGAGAAGCCCGTTCGCGCCGATGCCTGTACGGTTCACACTCATGCTCTCCGAGCGTGAGGATGAGATGTCTGTCGAGCCACGGAATGAGCCGCACCATTGGAGATGTTTATCCTCTCGCAGCGGCATTATATAGTAGAACGTCAGGGCGCGATCTTTGCCCGTGAGATTTTTGAGCGTGACATCATAAAATAGCACGCCGTCCCGAGCCGTTGCCACGGTGGCTAGATTTATTCCCATTCCGTCTGAGTTCATCGCGACGGTGCCGGAGCGCAACGTGGCACCATCGGGATGCATCGCGACGATGTCCGAATCCGCCGCCACGTCGCGCAAGAGGAACCCCCCTTGGCGCAATCGCAGGGGTTCCGTGACGAGCGTGTCGAAGAGGACAACCTTGTCCGCATCCACCTGCCCGAAACGCGCGTCCTTGAAGCGCACCTTGCCCGCCCTGTTGCGGAACAGCAGGTGATAGCTCACCGTCTTGATGGGGCGTTCGGGCATGACGAGCACCTCGCGCCGCTGCCACCCCCGCGCCGCGTCGGGCGCGAACGCGCTCTGCTGCCCCCAGAGGTGCGAGCCGTCCATGTACAGGATGTCGAGGTACAGCGAGAAGTCCGCGCCCTCGCCCCCGCCCGCCGTCTCCACGAGCGCCATCGCCGACGCGCGCACCGGCACGGGCTCCGACTGGTTGAGCGCGACGGACCAGCTCACGCCGCGCTTCTGGTCGCGCCCCGTGTTCTCGCACACGAACGTGTCGCCCTCGCGCACGAAGCCCTCCCCGTAAGCCCCCGCCTTCCCCGCGTCCAACGCCGCCAGCCCGTGCGCCTCCCCCCGCGACACGCGCTTGACCACGCTCCCGTTCTCATACCCCAGCGCAACCTGCGCAACCACCACCGACAGACATAACAACAGACGCATAGACACCTCCCGTAAAAGCACCATCATACAGCGTTTAGCCCAACGCTAGCAAGAGAAAATGGACCAGCCTTCATAGACATATTGTAACTTGAAGTTGTCGCATAGCGGCTCGAATCAAAAAGGCTGAAAGCCCCGGGGAACATCCAATATTCAACACAGGGGACCCCGTTGGCGCGACCGCGGCCAATGGGGCATGAGAACATCCAATGTCCAAGTGGGGTGAGCTTCGGAGTCGCACCCCACAAAGCCCTCCAATGTCCGAATTATCGTTGGTACTTCTCAAACATAGCTTTACGGTTCATCTTTTCTGCTTTTTCCTCTTCTTTTGTTTTCAAAATATTTTCAAGAATCTGGGCAGCCACTCCCGTTCCGGGGTCAACTGGTTCGGCAGACAAACAACCGTTCGTGTCGCACGAGATACGCACGCAAGGGTTTAAAGAAAGATCAATCTCTTTTCCCAAGACAGAAAGCGTCTTGCGGTTCTTCATCTCAAAAACGACTTTTTCTACATGCCCATACTGCACATCCCAACGCGATGCCAAGCCACACCCCCTCCATCTGTCAAAAGACATAAATGCAGGGGTGTTCTGCGGGGATGTTCCGACCTCGTTAATGACCAAAAGCGTTAGATTCTCAAAATTTCTCGGCCTGTCTTTCCAATAGGCATCATAAGAAGTCCCATCTATTAAAAGACCTGATATTGCCGACGGACGTTTCAGAGTGTCCCGAATCGAACATACACTAGCAATAACGAGCAAAATGAAAACGATAGCGAATTTGCTACATCTCTTCATATTACTTACTCCTTTATTGTTAGTGAGAGCCAAACCGCATACTCATTGGATACCTGTGTGCCCGGCGAAGACAAAGATATAGTTCCCCCACTTCCAAGGACATCAATGCCACCGGATGTGATTCCTAAATCCGCACGGTAGTTGCGCAGGAGGAAGGCGTGGCCGAGACCGGCGACGTGGGGCTTGCTGGTGAAGAAAGTTTCTAGTTGCGAGTTTCTAGTTTCTAGCCGGGAAGGGGAATTGTCCTCGCCGTAGGCGGTCAGGTGGGTGCGGGTGAGGGTATCGGAGGAGTCGAAGGCGGCGAGGGTGATGCCGAGCTGGTCGTTGAAAAATACGGTGGAGGCGGCGTCGGCGGCTCGCGGGGACGCTCGCCCTCCAGAAGGGGAGGCGAGGACGGCTGCGCCGCGCGTGGCGGTGGCAGGTAGCGCACCGCGTCCTGCGGTGCTTTGCCCAAGGGAGGACGGGCATTCCTGCCTGTCAGCAATCACGGGCAGGAATGCCCGTGCCACCTTTCCTCCCTCCTTAGCCATCATTCCTGATTCCTCATTCAAGGCATTCACCCTTGTCTCCGTTTTATTCCTGATTTCTATTTTAACAACTTCAGGAAACAACGTTCTTCATCTTTAAAAGCGCGACAACTATACTACCGGCCGCCGTCACCCGTCAAGAGCATTTTTTCTTTTCAGGCAAATCTTTTTTGCGTATTTCGCGCGTTTTGCGGTTGAAACGGTCTTGAGTCTTGCGGTTTCAGGACAGTTTTAATGTGACAACACCAAGCTAAAACATTATAGCGACGGAATGGATTCGGTTGGCGCATCACCTTTGGCTCGCGCGGAAAGGCGACAGCTCCGTCCAATCGTAATACCGCAACGCCCCGTGCACGGTGTGCGAGAAAAGGAGGCGTGGCTCGCCACCATTGAGGCGGATCGCCTCGCGCCATGACAACGGGAAACCATACTCATAAGAACCTTTCTTGAAACTGCCTTCAAAGGGGTCCCCTTGAGAACCTTCATCCTGCCTTTCCCAATCCTTCGTACATTCATCCCATTTCGTTGCTTTTACCAATAGCGCTTTAAACACGTCTTTTTCACCTTCTACGGATCTCGAGAACTTGTATGTCGTGCAGCCCCGGTAGAATAATGCATGGATATGCCCGAAGGCATCATACGCCCAGGCATGATGGGTTGCGATGGCAAGGTCGTCTGCTTCAGCATAGAGGTTCACGCGTTCTTTAAATGTTTCGGACACCGCCGCAACGGCGGCCAAGATCTCACGGGTCTGGAACTCAATCATTGAGCGCCCCAGCAGATAGAGCATCATGGCCGCGTTCTCGTTCGTATCCTTGCCGCCGAAGTTGTAGATGGTGTGGCCTTGTTTTGTGCCTTTTCGGATCTGACCGACCTCGCCAGTCCCGAACACGTCCATCACGACGACGGGCGAGCCGTCCTGCAACAGTCGCGTCACCTCGTTCGTCAATAAGGGTAAGGGGTTGCTGCCTTTCGAGAAGAGCACGGGGGTAGAGGACAAGCCAGTCGCCACCCCGACCTCGTTTGTCCATGAACTTTTGCCGCCTTGCGCGAGCAGGAGGGCGGGCTTGCCTTTGGCATCCTTCGGGATGAAGGCAATCATGGGGACGGCACTGGTCATGCCCTCGCCGTGGTTGACGCGCAAGACCTGCCGCACCTCGCGCATACCGTCGTCGAGCATCGTCTCGGAAAGCGTCTCGACCGGTGCTTTTCCGACGGGGAAATGGTCGAATTTCAGAGTCTTGCCGATGGCGGCCTTCTGCCCGATGGCCTGCCATGTCGTGGCAAGATCGCGCGTGTCGCGGCCGCGGTGACGGTCGGTCAGCGCCACGCGGTCGATACTCATGAGCTCGTCGCGCATCAGATCGAACGTCGTGCGAACTTCCGGCCGGGTGAGCCCCCCGTGGTTTTCCTGAAAGACAGAACCGGTGGGCGTGCAGAACGTCTCTCTCTCGGTCAGCAACCCCTCCCGGCTGATGGGTGCGGCGGAGATTTCGCGCAACGTAGCGATGTCGAACGGCAAGACCCTCTTGTCGCCCATCAGCTTGGCACGCATCCACGCCACCGAGCCTTGGAGGTGGCCCTCTTTCCAGCCGTGCGTACCCGGCACGTCGATGAGCGCGAGCGGCGCGTTGAAGGCCGGTCTGGAAAGGTCGGGCGCCTTGAGACCGAGGACGGCGAGGGCCTGCGTGGCGGCAGCCAGAGTCGCCTGTGTCCCGGCGAAGGGGAAGAAGTCGTCATGTACCGCGTTCACGCACACGGGCAGTTCCGGTGCGCGCAACAGGAGGAATGCCGTGTGGTTCAGGCCGTAGTCCAGCTGGCCGAAGAAATTCTGCTCCGCATCGTGCGGGCCGGTGAGGGCGCAGTGGTCGCGCAGGTTTGTGATGAAACACGAGGGCGCGGCGGCCTTGATGCGCGCGTCCGCGCACATCAGGTACGAGGCGAGCGTCCCGCCGCCCGAGTTGCCCATGACCCCCAGGCGCATGATGTCCGCGTCAGGCAACGCCTCCAGGAAATCAATGGAGCGGATGCCGTCCCAGATGCGGAACCGTGCCGTGTTCCAGCCCAGCAGTATCGCGCGCGCACCAATCACGTCGTGCGCAGTGGTGCCCCAGACATCGTTTGAGAGCTCGATGCGCTCGCCTTGGCTGATCGGGTCGTAGCAGAGCGCGATAAACCCCGCCTGTGCCGCCACCACCCCGGCACGCTGGTACGCGAGCGCGGCCTTACCCTCCAGGCTGTGGCCGCACGGGATGAGGATGCACGGGTGCGGCGGCCTGCATTTCGGGCTGTCAGGGCGGTAGAGCAGGGCCGTCACCGTGTGGCCGGGCTGGCTTTCGTAGCGGACCTTGGTCACGGTGTAACCGTCGCGCTGGACAGTCCCGCCGAAGACAGTGTTCAGCGGTGTGCGTTCCGGGAACCCCCCGAACGAATCAACCCACCGTTTATGAATCTCCGCCTGACGCGCCTTGAACGCCGCAGGTTTGCGGCACTCCGCAAACGCCCTGTCCGCCTCGATGTCCTTTTCCCGTAGTTGCTCATACACGAGGTTGTGCGACGCCATCTCCTGCCCCGGCAGTACCGGCACCGCCAGCCGCTCCGCAACCGTCCCCGCCCGCACATAAACAGCCGCACCCACCAACAAAACAGCAATGTGTGTTTTCATCTCAAACTCCTTGCGTGTCCCCTTTCCCCAAGGTAGGCTTCATATTTTATACGATTCCTTGCGTTTATTCCACAGGAAATGTGGCGCAGGAAAATATAGAGTGCAACCTTCGCGGCTCACGGGGACGTTCGCCCTCCAATTGAAAACCTTGTCTCGCCCTCCAATTGGGATACAAAACCGAAGCGCATTTAACTTGGACGTTGAATATTCTCATGCCCCATTGGCCGCGGTCGCGCCAACGGGGTCCCCTGTGTTGGATATTGGATATTCCCCGAGGGCTTTCAGCCCTCGGCCTGCCCTCGGGCAGGAATGCCCGAGCCACCTTAACTTGGACATTGGATGTTCCCTGTTGGATATTGGATATTCCCAAGGGCTTTCAGCCTTCGCGGCACGCGCAGGGCAAGGCACTGCAATCACTAGTGTACATTCAGGCGCATAAAGAAAGGCAAGCGACTCATAGCAACGTGGCAGGTGTATCCCTGTTCGCGATTTTTCCCTCTGCGGGCTGGAATGCCCGCACTACCTTGTACTTCGCAACAAGCCCAATGTTAATCAGATTTGCTTTAGAACGTCCCGAAGCGAAACTCCGTCATCGACTTGTGCAGCCTGTTGGGGCGCAAGATGGTTGAGGGGAAGATGGGCTGGTTGGGGGAGTCGGGCGCGTGCTGCGTCTCCAGCGCAAGCCCGGCGTGCCGGCGCAGGCTCTTGCCTTGCTTGCCGGGCATCGCGTCCGTGACGTGGTTGGCCGTGTAGAACTGCACGCCCGGCTCGGTCGTCCAGACCTCGATGCGGCGCCCGGTCGTCTGCTCATGGACTTCCGCCGCTTTCACAAGGCGGCCGACGGGGTTGTCCAGCACATAGTTATGGTCGTAGCCGCCGCCGAAGCGCAGCTGCTCGTCGTCCGCGTTGATGCGCTCGCCGATGCGGCGCGGCGTCCTGAAATCGAACGGCGTGCCCTCCACCGGGACAATCACGCCCGTGGGGATAAGCCCCTTGTTCACGGGGGTCATGCGCTCCGCGAAGAGCGTCAGATCGTGGTCGAGGATGTCGCCCTCGCCCTCGCCCTTCAGGTTGAAATAGATGTGCTGGGTGAGGTTCACGGGCGTGGGCTTGTCGGTCTTCGCCTGATACGCGATGCGCCAGACGTTGTCCTCCGTCAGCCAGTAGGTCACGCTCGCCCGCAGCGTGCCGGGGAACCCTTGGTCGCCGTCCGGGCTGACGATCGTCATGCGCAGGCCCACGTTCTTGCCTTCCCGCAGCGGCTCGGCTTTCCACACATACGACTCGAAGCCGCGCGGCCCGCCGTGCAGGGAGCAGGGCAGCCCGCCGGGCGCGTTGTTGACCGGGAGCGCGTAGGCCTTGCCGTCCAGCGTGAACGTGCCGTTGGCGATGCGGTTTCCGTAGCGGCCGACGAGGGAGCCGAAGAAGGGGTCGTGCGCCTCGTAGCCCGCCACGTCGTTGAAGCCCAGCGTGATGTCCGCGAGGTTGCCGTCGCGGTCCGGCGCGTACAGGCGCACGACCTTCCCGCCCCAGTCCAGCACGTCCATCGACACGCCGCCCGCGCCCTTCAGGGTGTAGATGCGGACCTCCTGCCCGTCCTTCGTCGTGCCGAAAGGCTTGGCCGTCACCGAAGGCTCTATCGCTTTACGGCTCACCATAACACCCCCCACATAAGCGCACCCCGCCGCAAACGCCATCAGCGCGGCCGCGAGCGAGACTCCGATGAACGACCCTTTCATAACCACTCGGCTGGAGCTCACTTCTGCGCGATGTCGAACGCCGCGATGGTGTTGCCGTGGCGCAGGTAGAGGACGCCGTTGGCGACGACGGGCGAGGACCAGTGCGGGCCGTTGCCGTAGTCGATCGCGAACGAGGAGATGACCTTGTGCGTGTCCGCCCCGACCTCGACGAGCATGACCTTGCCGCCCTTCTCGTCGTAGGTGATCATGCCCACGGGCGTGATGCAGAACGAGGTTTTGCTCGCGCCCTCGACGGTATAGACCTCGCGCCCGTCCTTCGGGTCGAAGCACGACATCCTGCCGCCGCCGGACGAGAACACGCGCCCCTTGTAGAACGCGGTGCCTTGGAAATGGTTGTCGCCGCCGCCCTTCCACACGCCCTTGGCCGTGTTGCCGTCGATCTCCAGAATCTCCGAGCCGAGCCTGTAGCCCGACGAGATGAACAGCCTGTTCTCGCCGCACAGCAGTGGCGCGTTCGGGTGCACCGCGTGCTGGTTGCGGTGCTGGTGCTTCCAGAGGGGCGTGCCCTTATCGGGGTCCAGCCCCACCGCGCCGTTCTCCAGCATCGTGACGAGCTGGCGCTTGCCGTTGATCGTGACGAGCTCGGGCGAGCAGTACGCGCTCTTGTCGCCCAGCCCCGCGCTCTTCCAGACGAGCGCGCCCGTGGCCGCGTCCAGCGCCACCACGCCCGTGTCCGGCCCGCCCGGCTGGGTGATGACCTTGCCGTCATAGATGAGCGGGTTGTCCGCGATGCCCCAGGTGATGTTGCGCCCGCCGTACTCCTTGTGCGCGTCCACCTTCCAGACGATCGAGCCGTCCTTCGCGCTCACGCACACGACGTGCCCCAGCCCGCTGGTCATGTAGAGCTTGCCGTCGTGGAACGTCGGCGTCGTGCGCGCGCACTCATACGAGGCCGCCCACTCCGGCGCGTACTGCACCTGCCCCTTCATCTCGCCCGTCTTCGCGTCCAGCACGTACAGGTTCCCGGCGCGGTTCGCCTTGTCGCCCGTGTTGCCGGTGACGAACACCTTGCCGTCCACGACGATCGGCTCGGAGTATCCGTCGCCCGGAAGCTCCTTCTGCCACAGCTTCTTGGGCCCGCCCTCCGGCCACGCCTTCGCAAGCCCTTCCTCCGTCACGATCAGGTCGCGGTTGCTCCCGCGCCACTGCGTCCAATCCCCTGCCTGCGCCACACAGGCTCCCGCCGCCAACACAACCGCCAAGTTTATGCGCTTCATTGTATCCCTCCTTCTAAGTGAAATGACTCCAACGTGAAAAAATAAATATACCGTATTCAGTCCCGAAAACCAAGCCGATTTTATCATCATGTTGCTTTTGTTTTTCCGAGCCGTCTGCAAGAGGCACGCGGTAAACGAACACGGAGCGCACAATGTGTGCGCTCCGTGTCACGTCATTGCCCGCCGTTTGCTTACTTGCCGAGCGCGGCGGTGATCTCCGCGAGCTTGGCCTTCAGCACGTGCGGCATCTTGTTGCCGAACTGCGCGTAGGAGTCCGCGACGGTCGCGATCTCCTGCTTCCACCCGGCGGTGTCCACGGAGGTCAGCTTCTCCATGACCGCGGCCACTTCCTTGGCGGTGCGGCCGCTTCCGTCAGCGTAGCCCTTCATGTCGAGGGCGTCGGCGGTGGGCAGGTAGCCGATCGGGGTGTCCTTGCACTTGCCCTTGCCGTCGATGCGCTCGCAGACCCATTTCAGCACGCGGGCGTTGTCGCCGAAGCCGTTCCACATGAAGCCCTTCTCGTCCTTGCGGAACCAGTTGGTGAAGAACACCTTCGGGAGCTTGGTGGGGTCGGTGCGCAGCGGCATGGTCAGCCAGTGCAGCAGGTAGTCGGCGGCGTTGTAGCCGAAGAACGGCAGCATCGCCATCGGGTCGCGGCGCACGACGCCGACCGCGCTGAGGTTGGCGGCGGTGGTCTCGGAACCGGCGGCGGAGCCCATGAACACGGCGTGCGTCCAGTCCTTGGCCTGATTCACCAGCGGGATGACGGTCGGGCGGCGACCGCCGAAGAGGAACGCGTCGATCGGCACGCCTGCGGGGTCCTCCCACTCGGAGGCGATGACGGGGCACTGCGCGGCGGGTGCGGTGAAGCGCGCGTTCGGGTGCGCGACCTTGATCTCCTCGCCCTTCTCGTCAACGAAGACCTTCTTGCCTTTCGCGTTGAGCGTGGCGGTGCGGCTCTGGCCCTTCCAGTCGATGACGTGGTCGGGGGTCGGCACGCCCATGCCCTCCCACCAGATGTCGCCGTCGTCGGTGAGGGCGCAGTTGGTGAAGATGGTGTTCTTGGTGATGGTGCGCATGGCGTTCGGGTTCGAGTCCATGGACGTGCCGGGCGCGACGCCGAAGAAACCGGCCTCGGGGTTGATGGCGTAGAGGCGGCCGTCCGCGCCGATCTTCATCCACGCGATGTCGTCGCCGATGGTCTCGACGGTCCAGCCCGGGATCTTCGGCTCCATCATGGCGAGGTTCGTCTTGCCGCAAGCGCTCGGGAACGCGGCGGAGATGTAATAGACCTTCTTCTGCGGCGAGGTGAGCTTGAGGATGAGCATGTGCTCCGCGAGCCAGCCTTCCTTGCGCGCGAGGTTCGAGGCGATGCGCAGCGCCAGGCACTTCTTGCCCAGCAGCGCGTTGCCGCCGTAGCCCGAGCCGAACGACCAGATCTCGCTGGTCTCCGGGAAATGCGCGATGTACTTCTTCTCGATCGGCGCGCACGGCCAGGTGGAGTCCTTCTGCCCGGCCTTCAGCGGCGAGCCGATGGAGTGCAGGCACTTGACGAACTCGCCGTCCTTGCCCAGCTCCTTCAGGACCTTCGTGCCCACGCGCGTCATGATGTGCATGTTCACCACGACGTAAGGCGAGTCCGTCAGCTCCACGCCGATCTTCGCGATGGGCGAGCCGATCGGGCCCATGGAGAACGGGATAACGTACAGGGTGCGCCCCTTCATGCAGCCCTTGTAGAGGCCGTTCATCGTCTTCTTCAACTCCACGGGGTCAACCCAGTTGTTCGTCGGGCCCGCGTCCTCCTGCTTCTTGGAGGCGATGTAGGTGCGGTCCTCGACGCGCGCGACGTCCGACCAGTGCGAACGCGCGAGGAAGCACCCACGGCGCTTGCGCGTGTTCAGGCGGGTGAACACCCCGGCGCTGACGAGCGCCTCGCACAAATCGTTGTACTCCTTCTTCGAGCCGTCGCACCAGACCACGTTCTTGGCCTGCGTGAGTTTCGCGAAATCCTTGACCCATGCGATCAGTTCTTCATGCTGGGTGGGCAGGGCGTTCTTCTTTGCAGCCGCTTTCGGGGCGGCGCTTGCGCAGGCGGCGGCGCACTTGACGTTTTTCTTGCAGGCCATCTTAACCTCACTCTTGTTCCGTTTCATGCTTTCACATCCCAAGGTAAGCAACAGGCACTACCCCTGCGAAAGTTGGCGATATATTTTGCCTGATTCCGCATCCAGTAGCAACGAAAAAGGAAAACTTTTTTCCGCCTTGCCAACAATAAATGCAGGGCGGAAGCCCTGCGCTCCCGGATGCGCATAGCGCCACCGCTTTTGCCACGGCGGCTTCCCGCGCGGTCATTGCGCCTCTATGAAAGGTTGCGGAGAATCTCGGCGATGGCTTGCCACTTGATGCCGGGGGTGATGAGGTAGAGACCGTGGAGCGCGGGGCGCAGGGCGGTGATGAGGCGGTGGGTCTCGTCGATGGCGAAGCGCTCTTGGTCGGCGGGGTCGGCGAATGCAAAAAGTTTTTGCAGGAAGGCGTCGGGCAGACGGATGCCGGGAACCTCGTCGTGGAGATGGCGGGCGAGGCGTTCGGTGACGGGCGGCAGGAAGCCGAGGAACACGCGCATGTCCGGGAACGCGCTGAGCGCGTCCAGCACGCGCCGCGCCTGTTCCAAGTCGAACACGGGCTGGGTCATCACGAAGCGCGCGCCCTCGGCGTGTTTGCGGCGGAGGCGCACGACTTCCGCGCCGAGGTTCGCGGCGGCAGAGTTGAACGCCACGCCGATGGAGAAGTTGCATTGCCCGCGCAGGTCGCGGCCGGTCACGGAGCGCCCGGCGTTGAGCTGCGTGAGTAGGCGCACAAGCCCCGTGGAGGTGTTCTCATAGACGGCGACGCAACGGCGGTGGCCGCCTATGACGGGCGGGTCGCCCGTGACGGCGAGGATGGCCTCGATGTGGGCGGCGTGGGCGGCCATGAGCGCGGACTGCGTGCCGAGCATGTTGCGGTCGCGCCCCGTGATGTGGCAGATGACGTGCTTCCCAGTCTCGCGGCGCAGACGCTCCGCCACATAGAAGTTTTCCATGCGGATGGAGGAGAGTGGGTTTTCCGCGAGGCTGATGGCGGACGCGCCGGCATCGAGCAGGGCGCGCGCACCTGTCAGCATGGGCATCAGGTCAAGGTGCGGGGGCGGATCAATCTCGGCGATGACCGGGAACGCGGTGTCGCGGATCGCGTCGAGGAAGCCGCCTTGCTTCGCGGGCGGGGGAGGCGGGGCAATGCCGTCGCGTGCAGTCGAATGCAGCCGGGCACAATCGGATGAGGCGCGGTACGTGACCCGTGGCGCCGGAATTTTCCTCATGCCGGAGACGGCTTGGGCGATGGCGCGGATGGTGTCGGGGGTCGTGCCGCAGCAGCCGCCGATGAGGCGCACGCCTTGGGCGGCCCACTCTGCGGACTGCTTTGCGATGTAGCTGGGCGTGGCGAGATAGACGGTGCGGCCACCGATGCGCGTGGGGTAACCGGCGTTGGGGAACGCGCCGACGTAGGCGCAGTCGGCCGCACCTTCGAGGAGTCCCGCGACGGCTTTGGAGACGGCCTCGATGCCGCGCCCGCAGTTCATGCCCACGCCCGCGACGCCCCACTCGGAGAGGCGATGCGCGATGGTCTGTGCGGTTTCGCCAGAGGTTGTGAAGCCGTCGGCGAAGACCATGTTGACGAAGACGGGGACGCGCGTCCCGGCGACGTCGAGCGCGGCCTGCACGGCGGGGGCGGTGAGGTGCCAGTCCTCGAACGTCTCGAGCAGGAGCGCGTCCACGCCGCAGTCGCAGAGGGTCTCGAACTGCTCGCGGTAGGCGAGGGTGAGGAGGCCGGGGTCTTGCTCCTCGTCGTCAGGCGGCGTGGCGGGCCCGACCGCCCCGGCGACCCATGCGTTGCGTTGCGCGGCGGCGTTTTTCGCGAGCTGCACGGCGGCGCGGATGAGGTCGCGCGTGCGGTCGGCGAAGGGCGTGGCGGCGAGCGCGAAACGGTTTGCGGCGAATGTGTTCGTCTCGATGAGATCGGCACCGGCGTCGAGGTAGGCGGCATGCGCGCGGTGTATCGCGTCCGGGGCGGTGAGCGAGAGCTGCTCCGGACCGTCGCGCAGGTCGAAGCCCAACTCGTGGAGGTAGGTTCCTGTCGCACCGTCGCCGATAAGCGGTGCATGTGCAAGTCGCTCGAGTAGCGTCATGGGTCGCTTTGCTCCAATTCGGAATTCGGAATCATCGTCATTAGCGAACACGGCGCTTTGATTGACAAGGCTTTTCTAGCCATCCAGTTTCTCCCCGCAATACGGGCAAAAGCGCTTGTCTTTGTTCGTTTTCTTTTCATGGAAGTTTTCGATGAACCCTGCCGAAATGATGCCGGTCGGGATGGCGATGAGCGCGATGCTGAAGATTGAGAAAAACGACCCGATGATTTTACCTAAAACCGTAATCGGGTAAATGTCGCCGTACCCTACCGTCGTCAAGGTGATGACAGCCCACCACAGCCCCGAAAGCGCGTTTTTAAACACATCGGGCTGCGCTTCATGCTCGGCCGTGTACATCAAAACGGACGCGACGATCATCAGGATAAAAAGGATGAACAGCGAGATGAAAAGCTGCGACGCCTTTTGCCGTAACACGCTGCTGACTTGGGATAGCGTCTTAATGTAATGCTTGATCTTCAAAAGCCGGAATATGCGCAGCAACCGGAAGGCCCTCAGCAAATGAAGGTTTATCGGGAGGAGGAAGTGCAGGTAAAACGGCGCCACCGCGATGAAATCGACGATCATCACGAATGTCAAAGCGTTTTTCAGACGCGCCTTAAATGGCGTTGTCTTGCTGCACAGCAGATCTGCCGTCCAAACCCGCAGCATATACTCGACCGTGAACACGGCGACGGTGAAAATCTCAAGCACCCAGAAACAGAAAACAACACGGCCCGGCAGGACCAGCGTGTCGAGAATGGTGGTCGAAACATCCAGTATGACGAGAAACGCGATGAACCAGTCAAAGAGCGCACTGGGCGTATCGTCTTTTTTGTGCGGCTGGATAATCCTGTATATGCGCCGTTTAATATCCATTGTTGCTCCTCCAAATCATCCCTGCGTTACAAGGGGGCGACATCGCGGACGGTGAAGGTGACGGGGGGGGAGGCGACGGGGATGCCGTTGGTGGTTGTCGCGAGGGCCCAGAGCGTGTAGTCGCCGGCGCCGAGGCGGGATTGCGGCGGGCCTTGCTCGATGGCGGCGGCGCAGGTGGCGGCGGGGGCGCGGCCGAGGCGTTTGGCGCCCATGAAGATGGCGGTCTCGCTCGCGCTGCCGGCGGGCGTGGCCTCGGCGCGTGCGGTGACGAAGGCGGGGCCGTCAATCGCCTCCCCTGCGGCGGGCGCGGTGATGCGCGGCGCGGGGAGGGCATGGCCGCTTGCCGAGATGCGGAAGATGTGCGTGACGGCGCGGCCGTTGAAACGGCGGTCGGCGGAGTGCAGTTGGAAGGTGACCTGGAGCGTGCCGTTCGCGTAGTCTTGCGCGGTGGGGTAGAGGCGGGCGGGGCGGGCGTTGAAGTGCCGTGACGTGAATGTGATTTCCTCCGTGGTGATGCCCCGGTGCTGCACGCGGACGGTGAGGTTGTCCACGGGGCGGACGCTCGGCGCGATGGATGCGGTGAAGCCTGTGGCGGGCGTGCGCACGGCGTCGTTGACGGTGAGGGTGGCGTCGTCGGTCTCGCGGTAGTTGAAGACGAAGGGGCGGTTGTCGTTCGAGGCGCTGAGGCTTTTGTCTTGCGTGACGGCGTTGACCATGAAGCGCGCGAAAACCGTGGCGGGATTTGTCGAGGCCATGATGCGCACGGTCTGCTCGATGTCGAACGTCTCGGGCGTGAAGGTGAGGGTGCTTGCGGAGAGCTCGCCGGCCTTGGGGATGTCCAGCGCGCAATGGACGGTCACGTTCGCGGCCGGGGGATTGAGCAGACGGATGCCGACGAACCCCGGCGTGTCGCGGTCAGCACGGTTGCCCGCGGTGCGGAGCAGCACGGTGTTGGCGGCGGAGGTGAGGGTCGCGAGCTGGCGGACGGTCTCGTAGCCGATGCGCGCGGCCTGCGCATGGTGGCCGTAGGGGTGCTCGGCGTTGGCGAGGCGCGGCTTGTCGCGCTCGGGGACGGGCTGGTAGCGGCCCGTGGCGGCTGTGTAAATCATGTTCGCGAGCATGTAGGTGAGCCAGTCGTTCGGGACTCCGGAAGCGGCATCCTCCACGAGCGCGGGATTGATCTGCCATGCGCGCGCCCACGCGACCTGATAAGGGATGAAGGCGATGCGGTTGGCGCGGGCGAACTCGTAGCCCTCGATGAGCGTGCGCTCCAGGTTGCGCAGCATGGCCTCGGGCTGAAGGTCGGGCTCGGGGGTGCGGCAGAAGACGGTCGTGAAAATCGTTTTGAGCTGGTTGGTCGTGAGCGCGGCGGAGGTGTACGCCTCGGGGTCGAGGTAGTGCGCCATCTGGCGCAGGTCGGCGAAGACCAGGTCGAACGGGACGGAGGCGCGGTCGAAGCCCGCCGTGTGCCAGTCGGCGGTGCTGCGGATGAGGCAGTCTTGCGCGGCGGCCTCGCAGATGTATTGGAAGTTGACGCGCACGGGGTCTTCCTCGATGGTGCTGGGGATGTACACGCCGAGGCGCCGGGCGCTGCGGTTCTCCATGCGGACGATGCCCGTGAACGGGCCCGCGTAGTAGCTCGGGAATTTCGCTTGCTGGACGGTCTCGCGGACAGACTCGGCGAGCGCCTCGACGGTCTTGCGCGGCATCCACTCGGCGTCCATCATGCCCTTCGGCACGCGCGCGCTGGCCAGCCCGCAATAGATGGTCTGCGCGGCCATGAACGCGTTCGCGCGCATCCGCTGGGGATGGTCGCCCGCAATGCGGTTGCGCGTGAGCGCGTCCAGCCACGTCAGCGCGGCCGGCAGCACGGGCATGCCGCAACCGTCCGCGACGCGCCATGTGGTGTCCGCGAGGGGCGTGAGGCGCTTGTCCCTGAAAGAGTTCAGCGGCCGCGCCATCATCAGCAGCGCGGGCGCCGAGCCCTTCGCGCGGAACGCCTCCGAGATGACGCGCGCACCCTCGAAGAAAAGCTCGGGGTAGGCGCGCACAACGTCCTCCGACTCGGCCAGCAGCACGTAATCGTAATTGCCTTCGAGCAGTTGCGCGCGGGCGGGCTGGAGGTCCGGGTTGTACCACCAGCCCAGCAGCGTGCGGTTCTTTGCGACAGGCTCCAGCACGACGCGCACGGGCTTGTTCACCTTCGCGGCCTTGAGGGTCTGCTCAAGGTCCGCGCAGATGGTGGCGGCGTCGATGCCCGCATGCTGGGCCGGCGAGATGAGCGCGATGCGCACGACACCATCGTTGTTCACGTCCAAGTCCGGCGCGGACTGGAAGAACCATTGGGCGGAAAGCGGGAGAGCAAGTGAAAGGTAAAAGGTAAAAGGTAAAAGGTAAAATGTAAAAGGTGATAGGTAATAGGTAATAGGTGATAGGTAATAGGTAATAAGTGATAGGTAATAGGTAATAAGTGAAAAGCGGAAACCTCTTGCGCACGCGCAAGTATTCTTCGCAGCGTCCATCCCATCCACTCTGTCCATCCCGTCCGTCACATTCGCACCTATTACCTTTTACTTATTACCTATTACTTATTACCTTTTCCCTTGTTTCCCGACGATGCGCAGCAGGGTCGCTTGAAGCAGGTGCATCTCGGGGAGCCCTCTGGAGACCATCTTCTCGCGCATGTCCAGGACCCTGAACCGCGCGACGCGCAACTCCTGCAGCGTGTAGTTCATCGCATGGGGAAGCTTCTTACGCAACGCCCACGCGTTGACCGTCTTAGGGTTGACGGGCAGCGTGTTCAGCATGACCTGCGACTCGGGCGGGATATGCCCCGACCATCCACCGGAATGCACCCACTTCCGGTCATGCGCCTCGCGCAGGACGATGAGATCGCGCACGTTCTTCTCCAGCATCGCCGCCAGCATGATGCCGATCCCCCTCTGCCCGCTCAGCTGGTTGAGCGCGACGAGCAGGTCCGCCGCCTTGCGCTCGCCGAACGCGTCCAGCACGTCCCATGCGTCCGCCTCCCGGCCGATGGACGTGATTTCGCGCACGTCGCTCTCGCTCGCCGAAAGCCTCGGGTGCAGGTAGGTGCGGAGTTTCTCGAGCTCCTGCACCTGCAGGCGCGTGTCGAACCCGACCCGCGCGATGAACTCGCTCCGCGCAGGCGGCTCCATCTGTATCCCGGCCTGCTCCAGCAGCATCCCGAACCGCTCCTCCGCAGCCCGCTCGCGCTCCCACGGTTTCAGCCCGCTCCCGAAGTCAATCACCTCGCCCAGCTTCTGGCAGGTCTTGAAGAACACCGACACGCGCAGCACCTTCGCCGCCGTGATGACGAGCGCCTGGCCGTCATGCAGCCCCTCGCCGAGCCAGTGCGTGAGGCGTTCCACGGCGGCCTTCGCCGCCGCGCCCTCGGACACGCGGCCGCCGCCCGTCAGGAACGTGGCATCCCGCAGCCACGTGACCTTCGACGCGGAGAACATCCCCGGCATCTGCACGGACTCCATGCATTCGCGCACGGCGCGGGCCGCGTCATCGCCCGTGTCTTTACGCCCGTCGATGATGTCCACGCCGTAATCCCGCTCCGCGGCCGGGACGAGCTGGTCCACGCGCTCCCGCGCCGCCGAATTGACGAGGTAGTCATCATCTCCGCAGATTAAAAACAATTTGCCGTTCATGGGACACTAGTATATGCGATAGCCGCGAAGAAAGCGAGAAGGAATGAGACTGGAAATTCCAAGATTAAATGAGCCGCCCCCGTGAGGGCGCGGGACATGAAAAATGAACTGTACAAATGGGGGTGCTGTCATATAAACTGGATTCTTTCGTTTTGAGGAGGATGACAACGGATGATCGTCAAATTCAAGAAGACTCACCCCGATGCTGTCGTGCCGTCGTACGCGCACCCCGGCGACGCGGGCATGGATGTATGCGCGTGTGCCGCGCTGACCATCCCGCCGGGCGGGCGGGCGCTGGTGCCGGCCGGGCTGGTGATGGAGCTGCCGCCCGGCACAGAGGCGCAGGTGCGCCCGCGTAGCGGCCTTGCGCTCAAACACGGCGTGACGGTGCTCAACGCCCCCGGCACGATTGACGAGGGGTACCGCGGCGAGATCGGCGTCATCCTCGTCAATCACGGTCAAGAACCCTTCTGCGTCACGGCCGGGATGCGCGTCGCGCAGATGGTCATCGCGCCTGTTTTACGTGTGGATGTCGAGACCGTCGCCGATGTTTCCGGCACCGTGCGCGGAACGGGGGGGTTCGGCTCGACAGGGGTTTAGCGGCAGGGCGAGGGCGCTCTCGCGTTGCGTCAAATGAAAACGACACCGAAATGGTGTTTGATGCCCATCTCCCCGTTTTTAGGCGTCATGGATTATGACGTAACACGCATTTCTCGCTCCGTCACATGTTTGCGCTTGATTCGCAACAGGATTTCGTTTACGATTGCTGTTGCCTTTGGCTGGATTGGTTCTAGCTGGGGCGTTTAGACATCACAACGAGGAGGAATGAGAACATGAAACAGGTGATACCGGCTCTGGCGTCCATGTTGGTCGTGCCAATGATGGTGCTGGCGCAAGACCCGAAACCGCTGCCCGTCGTCTCTGAGCAGGACGCGGCCGCGCTGGAGAAACTGATCGGCGAGAAACTCACGGCCAAGCCGCAGAAGGCGCGCAAGGTGCTGGTGTTCTCGAAGTGCGAGGGCTTCGTGCATGGCGACGCGATCGTCTATGGCAAGAAGGCCATCGAGATCGCCGCGAAGACGGGCGCGTTCGCCGCCGACTTCAGCGACGACTACGCCGTCCTGGCGGACAAGGACAACTTGTTCAAGTACGACGCGCTCGTGCTGAACAACACGACCCACATGAAGGTGAAGGACCACCCCGCGATCGTGCCGAACCTCGTTGCGTTCGTGAACGCCGGCCGCGGGCTGTGCGCCATCCATGCGGCGGCGGACAATTTCTACGACAGCCCCGAGGCGGCCGCGCTCGTCGGCGGGCTCTTCGACGGGCACCCGTGGGGCGGCGGCGGCAAGTGGGCGTTCAAGCTCGATGACCCCGACAACCCGCTGAACCGTTCGCTCAAGGCGAGCGACCTGAAGTTCGGCGACGAGATCTATCAGCAGAAGGCCCCTTACGACCGCGCCAAGCTGCACGTGCTGGTCTCGCTGGATATGTCCGACGAGAACACGGCGAAGCAGAACGGCCAGAAGCGCGAGGACAAGGATTTCGCGGTGAGCTGGATCAGCGAGCACGGCAAGGGGCGCGTGTTCTACACCTCCTTCGCGCACGACAAGCGCGCCTATATGCAGCCCGCCACCCTCTGGCATATCCTCGACGGCCTGCAGTACACGCTGGGCGACCTGGAGGTGAAGATTAAGAAGTAGCGGGGGTGCCCGCGGGGGCACAGGGGGCGAAGGAGACGCAGAGCAAAAACTTCCGTTGCCGGTGTCATCCTTGCCCCCTTCGCGCCCGATTTCCAATTTCCAATTCCTAATTCCTAATTTCTCGCAGAGGGTGTATGCCGGTTGGGGTGACCATCGAGAATGTGGTGAAGCGGTTCGGGGCGTTCGTCGCGCTGAAGGACGTGAGCGTGTCGATCGCGCCGGGGGAGCTGTTCTTCCTGCTCGGGCCCAGCGGCTGCGGCAAGACGACGCTCCTGCGCTGCATCGCGGGGTTCCACACGCCGGAGTCGGGGAGCATCCGCATCGGCGCGCGCGACGTGACCGCCTTGCCGCCGCACAAGCGCGACACGGGCATGATGTTCCAGAGCTACGCGCTGTGGCCGCACCTGACGCTGGCGGAGAATGTGGCGTTCGGGCTGGAGATGCGCAAAGTGCCGAAACCGGAAATCCAGCGGCGCGTGATGGAGGCGCTTGACCGCGTGCATCTGGCGGACCGCGCGAAGGTGAAGCCGAACCAGTTGTCCGGCGGGCAGCAGCAGCGCGTGGCGCTGGCGCGGTCGCTGGTCATCGAGCCGCAGTGCCTGTTGCTGGACGAACCGCTCTCGAACCTCGACGCGAAGTTGCGCTTGGAGATGCGCACGGAAATCCGGCGCATCTGCAAGCAGGCCGGGCTGACCGCGATTTATGTGACGCATGACCAGAAGGAGGCCCTTTCGGTGGCGGACAGGCTGGCGGTCATGCGCGACGGCATCATCGAGCAGGTCGGCACGCCCGAGGAGGTTTACCGCTCGCCCCGAAACAGTTTCGTGGCGGGGTTCATCGGGGAGGGTAATTTCATCGGCGGCGTGGTGAAGGCCGCGGGTGCGGCGCAGACGGTCGTCGAGACGCCGTGCGGCGCGTTCACGGCCTCGCACGCGCCGGAGGGGCTGGCCGCGGGTGACGCGGTGGATGTCTGCATCCGTCCTGAGGCGGTGCGCTTCGATCGCGCGGGCGAATCGCAGCCGAACCGTTTTCAGGGAAGCTACACGGAGAGCGTCTATCTCGGCGAGGTGGCGCAACACCTGATTGCCCTGCCCGAGTCCGGCGGCGGCGTGTGCGCGGTGAAGGCGTTCGAGCTCAACCCCCTCGCGGGTCGCGACCGCGCAGGGGAGCGCGTGGAGATTTGGATCCCGCAGGAGCATGTGATTGTGGTGCGAAGATAGTTTCTAGTTGCTAGTTTCTAGTTTCTAGAAGCAATGCCTCTAAACTGGAAACTAGAAACTAGCAACTAGAAACTAGAAACTAAAATGAATACCTGCAAAGACAGTATCCGTTTATGCATCGGGAGCGCGTTCGGGCTGGGGCTGATGCCGGTTGCGCCGGGGTCGTTCGGGGCGTTGCTGGGCGTGGCGATGCACCTGGGGGTGGTATGGTGGGTTTCACCGTTCTACCGGATGGAGGCGTTGCTGGCGTGTTTCGTGGTGGTGTGCGCGGCGCATTTCATCCTGACCCCGTGGGCGCAGAAATATTGGAACGACACCGACCCCAGCCATTTCGTGCTGGATGAGGTGGCGGGGTATCTGGTGACGGCGATGGTGCTGTCGTTTTTATACCCCCCCCGTAGTGTACTATTCTCTTTTGCTCTGGATTCCAGTAGGTGGTACTGCGTTGAATCCGCGCCGCTCTGGTTCACTATGCTTGCTGGCTTCCTCACCTTCCGCGTGTTCGACATCATCAAGCTGCCGGGCGCGCGTTACATCGACCGCAACTGGCATGGCGCGTGGGGGGTGTTGCTGGACGATATCGTGAGCGGCGTGTACGCCGCTGTGGTGGTTGCGTTGGGCGCATATTTTTTGAGGGGTGTGTTGTTATGAAGACATGGTACTTGCTTCCGTTTATGATGGTGTTCGGGATACTGGTGGGGCGTTACCTGCCGAAGGATGAGCTGCGCACGTCCAAGGGGCAGCGCAAGCCGATCGCCGAGGAGGCCGCGCCGAGGAATGACGCGTTCAACAACCTGACGCGGATGATGCAGATCCCGGACCGGGCGTCGCGCCCGCGCCGTTCCGCGCCGCGTCAGACGCTGGACGTGGAGGTCGGCGAGCTCCCCGGGGAGGCGCGCGCTGAGGCGCCGCGGGAAGAAGGCGCGCGCGAGTCGCCGCGCGAGCGCCGCCTCCGCCGCCTGCAGGAGCAGGAGGCGTTCTCGCCCGAGGATCTGCGCGCGCGGATCGACGAGGCGAAAGACCTCTGGATGACGCGCGTGGCCATCGCCAAGGCTCAGGCGCTCGACAAGCTGCACCTCTCCGCCCCGGAGCAGGAGGCGTTCTTCGACAATGCCATCAACACCATGAACGAGTCGCTTGCGAACACGATCCTGCTGTTGACGGAGGAGCTGAAGAACGGGGCGGACATCACGCCCGAGCTCGGCGCGCGCGTCATCAACGAGATGTCCTCGACCATGCTCACGGCGTATGACGACCTCGCCCAGCTGGTGCCGGAAGAGCGGCAGGGCGACGTCAGCGAGATGGAGCTTCAGAACTTCATCGACCCGGGCGTGATCGAGCCGCTTATCGACGTGCAGGACAGGTTCGAGGAGCTCGGCCGGCAGAGGGGGCTGCGGTGATGTCCGCGCTGCTCCAGGTCTGGCGCATGACGTGCTACGAGTGGTTCGACGCGGTGCGGAGCCGCCGCGTGCTGGTGGCGCTGGTGCTCTACATGGCCGTGGCGGCCTGCACGATGTACTGGGCCATCAGTATCCTCGGGCAGCTTGAGGACGTGCTGGTCAAGGTCCTGCAGCTGCCGCAGTCGGAGCAGACGGGCATTGTCTCGACGACGCTGTGGAAGTCGAAGCACTTCCAGAACATGATGCAGAGCATGGCGCAGAGCAACGAGGTCTATCAGGACCTCTACGGCAAGCACCCCGTGGAGCTCATCTACGCCTGGCTCCTTTTCTTCTACATGCCCATGCTGGTGGTGCTGGTGGCGGCCAACCGCATTCCCGAGGAGGTCGGGTCGGGGAGCGTGCGCTACGTCATGTTCCGCTCGACGCGCGGCGCGTGGGTGCTGGGGAAATTCTTCGGGCAGCTCTCGCTCATCGGGCTGGCGGTGCTGTGCAGCGGCGTGTGCGCGTACCTCGTCGCGCTGATACGGCTGGGGCGTTACGTGCCGCCCGACATCCTCTACAATATGCTGGCGTGGGCGGTGCGCGCGTGGGTGTATGCCGTGCCGTTCACGGGGCTGGTGATGGGTCTGTCGCTGTTCACGAAATCGCCCGGCAAGTCCACCATCGTCGGGATGCTGGCGATCATGTCGTGCTTCATCGTGACGGTGCTGGTCGCGCATTTCACGACCTACACGGGCTGGCGCTTCTGCCTGCCGTACCTCGCCGCGCTGCTGCCGGCGGACTACGAGATGCTTCTGTGGCGCAAGACCTTCATCCCGCTGGCGACCGGCACCGCCACGCTCGTCTCGCAGGGGTTCTTCTTCCTCGCCGCCGGGTACTTCTTCTTCCGCAAACGGGACTGCTAGGGAAGAAAATGGAGGAATAAATGTTACACAGAGACCCACAGAGAATGCACAGAGACCCACAGAGAATTTCTCAAAAAAACTCCGTGAACCTCTGTGTCAATCTCTGTGAACCTCTGTGTAAGAAAATGCAAATGAAAAGGGTAACACGGTTTTATCCATGACGACATCCGCACTCGACATCCGCGACTTGGTGAAATGCTACGGCGCGCGCCGCGCGCTCGACGGCCTCACGCTCTCCGTGCCGCGCCACACCGTGACGGGGCTCGTCGGCTCCAACGGCGCGGGCAAGACCACGATGATGATGACCGTCGCGGGGTTCCTGCGCCCCACCTCGGGCAGCGTCAACCTGCTCGGGCAGGGCCCGTTCGACGCCGAAATCCACAAGGGCCGCTTCGCCATCCTGCCGCAGGACTCCGACCTGCCGCTGGCCAGCCGCCCCCTTGAACTGCTCGTGCACTACGGCCGCCTGCAGGGCCTGCGCCGCGCGGCGGCCGAGCAGTCCGCCAAGGCCATGCTCGATGCCGTCCACCTCGGCGACCGCCTCAACTCCCCCATCCGCGCCCTCTCGCACGGGATGCGCAAGCGCGTGATGATGGCGCAGTGCTTCATCGGCAGCCCCGATCTCGTGCTGCTCGACGAGCCGCTCAGCGGGCTCGACCCCATCGAGGTCGCGCACATGCGCGGCTTCATCCTCCAGCGCAAGACGCACCAGACGATTATGATCAGCTCCCACAACCTGCACGACATCGAGCAGGTCTGCGACCACGTCGCGTTCGTCGAGAAAGGGCGCACCGTGCGCTTCGCCCGCATCGACGAGCTCACCGGCAAATCCAACATCCTCTCGTACCAGCTTGCCGGCACGCCCCCCGACATCCCCGCGCTGATGGCGGCCCTGCCCGGCGGCGCGACGCTCGACTTCAACCCCGCCAAGCTGACCCTCATCTGCCGCTACCCGTCCGCCACATTCGAGCCGCAGGAAATCAACCAGATCCTGCTGCCGCCCCTGCAGGCCCAGTGCGGCCTCATCGCCATCACGCAGGGCAGCAGCCTCGAGGACGAATACCTCAAACACTCGCTGCGGGCGAAAGACAAAAGGTATAGTCATTTAAATTGATGTTGTCACATTATGGAATGCGGCAACATCAATTCCCCTGTGCCTCGCTCCTCCCGTTCCATCGAAACTTTCATCTTTCAAATGCGTGGCGTTTCGGATATACTTGAGGTTTCACGTTAGGGCAAGTTGTGTCTATGGGTTGGCAAGGGAAAATGATTGGCGGGAGTCTGGGGTCTTTCTTAGGGCCCCTGGGTACGGTTGTCGGCGCGACGGTCGGGCATTTCATGGTTGACCGGAAGGCCGCCGTGTCCAAGGAGAAGCAGGTCATGCGTCTGCTGGCGATGACGGCCGGGGCGCTCCACGAGTTCGCCTGCTGCAACGGCCAGTACACCCGCGCGAAGGATGAGGTTATCCGCGCCATCGTCACCGACCTGAACGCGAGCCTCGGCCGCCCGCTGGACGCGGCGAACCTGGCGTTCCTGCTCAACGGGCCCTCGCGCATTGACCGCGCGGTGGTGCGGCTGGCAGCGATGCTGCGCGAGCACCCGCCCGCGTCGGCGTGCGAGGCGTTGTCGTGGCTCTGGGTGGTGGCGGTGTGCGACGGCGGGCCGTCCGCGCAGGAGGAAAACCTGATTGAGGTGTTCGTCCGCCACGCCGGGATTTCGCCGCGGGACGCGCAGTTTGTCGCGGGCCATTTCGCGCGGCGGCCGCCCGTCGGCGGCGGCGCGGGGCGGCAGGACCGCCGCGCGGCCTGCGACACGCTCGGCGTGCCGTACTCGGCCTCGGTCGAGGAGATCAAGCGCGCCTACCGCACGCTCAGCCAGAAGTACCACCCGGACAAGCACGTCGCGCTCGACCCCGACATCCGCGCGTTGACGGCGGAGAAGTTCGCGCAGATCAAACGCGCCTACGATTCGCTCTGCGGCGGCTAAACCGCATCATGGGAGGAGGCAGTATGGAGACGGACACGCACGAGACGGAATGCGCCGCACACGGTCAGAAGGTCTGCTATGCTGGCGCATGGCGGCGGCTGGCGGCGTTCACGCTTGACTATTGCGTCGTGATTGCTTTGCTGCTGGCGGGCGGCTGGTGCTTTTCGCTGGACATGGGTGGTGTGTGGGTCCTGCCTGTTGGTCTTGCGCTGTTCTGGCTCTACAGCGCGGGGCTGGAGTCGTCCTCCTTGCAGGCGACGCTCGGGAAGTTCGCCGTGGGGCTTCGCGTCACGGGCGAGGAAGGCGGGCGCATCTCTTTCGCGCGCGCGGCCGCCCGTTCCCTCTGCAAGTTTTTCCCCGCCATCTTGTTTGTGCTTGCCGTCCTTGCAGACAACAAGGTTGATTTTTTTGTCACCAATATCGTTTTCAACCTCGTGGTTGTGCTTACGTTTATCGCTTTCTTTTTCGTCCTGTGCGATCCGCAGAAGCGCGGCCTGCACGACATCGCGGTGCAGACGCGCGTTGCCCACCCGCATGTCTTCACATGGTGGCGGTACGGGGTGCATGTGTTCTTCTCGGGTCTCGGGGTGGCGCTCTTCGTGTTCGGTTTGATTTCCCCGACGCTTTATGATGGTGGCAAGAGGGTGCTTCGGGCAAACCTGACGGCCGTGGGCGTGCGAGGCAAGGATATTCATGTCGCCATCTGCAATCTGCGGGCGGAGGCGGAGGCGCAAGGCAAGCCGCGCGGCGAGTTTTTCAGTCCGGGGGAGCAGGGCAAGAGGCACGCCACCAGCACGGCGTATTTCAACGACCTCTTGGCGGCGGAGGTGCAGGGGATTGACATGACGAAGTTCGCCGGGGCGGGTGTGCGCGCGTCCATGACAAATATGCTGACCGCAGAGAACAATATATGGGCGATCCTGATAAACGTGAAAGAGGACGACCCCGACACCCTCCCCCTGATGATCACGCGCAACGTGGACATCGACGCGCTGAACCGCGCGTTGAAGAAGGGCATCACCAAAGACGACTTCCGGACGCGCGTGGATCTCGGCACTGTCCACAAAGCACCGTTCGCCCAAAAGGGTTTTGTGATGATACGCAAAAGCGGCGGCATTGCCAGTGCATCCAAAAAGAAGCACTATACCCTAGGCGTTATCTTCAATAAAACCGAGATCCCGCCCCGCCCCGAAGGCGAGCCGCCGCTGATGTACGTGGGCCCGTGAGTGACGCATGTTAAATTAACGCTGGAAATCCTGCCGGGGGAAGCTCGGCGCGTCGTCTATAGCGGCCAGAAGTTTGCGACGACGGTCGAAGGCAAAGCCCCCCTCATGTACCTGACCACAGGCAACATCGCGCACCCGCAGTGAGGGTGCGCCTTGCATCCTTTTGATATAGTAATTTAAGTGGCATGGGGGACGCAGGAGACCAAGGGGACGCAGGGGGGGCCATCTTCGTCGCCTTGGTCTCCTAGTGTCCTGTAAAATACAGATTTCATGATGGAGGGCGAGCGTCCTCGCGAGCCGTTGCCGCGCCAATGGGGTCCCCTGTCTCGCCATCCATATCACGCCATCCAAACAGGGTAATCCTTTACTCGTCATCTGTGTTTTACAGGACACTAGGGGGGCTTGCCGCCGCACGCCATCTCACTTCTCGGTCATGCGGACGGCGTCGTCGAAGGTGGGGGCGCGGCGGAGGTCGGGGTGGTCGCGGAAGATGTCGGTGTTGCGGCGGAACCACCAGGTGCCGTAGTATTGGGCGTTGGTGTCGATCCAGTTGGTGACGCGGAGGCGTTCCTCGGGGGTGACCTTGGCGGCAACGTCGGCGTGCTTCTTGACGAGCCCTCGGGGGTCGTCGGCGCGGGTGGGGCTGCCGATGATGGCGGCGAGCAGCGAGGTGGGCGAGCCGAGCGACCAGGCGGGGAGGTAATGCACGTTGCCGGTCTTGGGGTGGTTCTCGCCGATGACCTGCCCGAGCAGGCCGCGGTCTCGGTTGTCGCGGCCCTTGCGGCGTTCCGGCACGAGCGATTCGTAGGACACGTTGAAGAGGCGCGTGCGCTCGCCGGAGAGGTTGAGTTTGCCTTTGGGCTCGGCGCCGGAGTGGCAGCGGGCGCAGTGTTTGTCGAGGACGGGCTGGACGTCGGTCTCGTAGTGCAGCGGGCGCTGACCGCGGGCCTCGCCCGGCTGCGCGGAGGGCGCGGAGGGTTTGCGGGCGAAGGCGGCGGGCTGCCCCGCGCTCTTCTGCTCGTTCTGGAACGCGCTCGCGCTCTCGGGGGTCTCGTGGCAGCCGATACAGGCGCGGGTCTCGCCGGGCATGTAGTTGACGAACGTGCGCTCGGTCTGCACGGCCATGTGGTGCTCGTCGAGGGCCTGTAAAAAAATGTTGGCGTTGGCGGGGACGGTGAAGTGCGCGGAACCGTCGGCCTCCACTGGCACGATGCCGTGCTGGACTTTGAGCCCGAGGTGGGTGTCTTTGGTGATGGCGATGTGCTGCTGGTCGTATTCGTCGTGGAAGCCTTTGCACTGCGCCGCCCACGGGCGCGGGACTTGCTCGAGGACACGCAAGTGCTTGACGGTTCCGCGCGGGACGCCGACCAAGCCGTGATAGACGTCGCGCACCATGCAGACGGCCTGATTTTTGGCCGCGAGCGCGTTGTCGAGCGCGGTCGAAAGCACAGGCGGCACGGGGCGCGGCGCGAGCGGGATGGGGTGCCAGCAGGAGGTGTCCGCGTCGCGGTGGAGCAGACGCACCGCGCCCTTCGCGTCGAGCGCGTACAGGCCGTACCCCGCGGGCGCTTTCCAGTCGCCGAGTTCCGCCGGCTTGTGCGAGACGAGGAACAGGTCCGCCGACAGCGGGTAGGGGTTCGCGAACAGGTCGCCGCGCCCGCCGCCGTCATTCTGCCACGGGTCACCATCGTCCTCGCGGAAGGCGAAGCCCGGCTCGGCGCGGATGTCCACCTGCGGGGTGAGGTAGGTCATCGGCTCGCGCGTGCGGATGGGCTTGGTCATGTCGAGCAGGATGACGGTGCCGACGTTGTTCTGCGGGCAGTGCGGCACGCCCGCGACCACGTAGAGGTTCGGCGCGCCCGGCACCGCGCGCCCGAAGTTCAGCGTCGGCGGCAGCGCGACGTCGTTGCCGAAAACCTCGCTCGAGGCCGTGCCGTCGGGGCGCATCGCCCACAGGCACTTCACGCTCACCGCGCCCTTGTCCACGTACTCCCAGCGCGTGTAGAGGATGCGGCCGTCGGGCAGCATGGAGGGTCCCGTCTCGCTCACCGAACTGCGGCTCAGCTGGCGCATATTCGCGCCGTCCGCATCCATGCGGAACAGCACCGTCGTGGTGAAGTCGTCGGGGCCGTCGCACAGGATGCCGTACTGGCAGCGCGTCGACACGAACGCGATCCCGCCGTCCGGCAGGTAGCACGGCTGGAGGTCGTCCGTGCCGTGATGGTAGTGCGGGTACTTGCGGTACTTCGCCACGAGGTCCGCCTCGTCGGCCTGCGGGAACGTCAACTGCCGCAGGCCCGTGCCGTCCGCGTTGACCTCATACAGGCGGTAGCCCTCCTCGTGCTTCCCCTTCCACGCGAACACGATGCGCCGCGCGTCGAACGACACGTCGAAGCGCTCGAACACGCCGCCCGCCATCTGCGGCACGACATCGCGCACCGCGCCCGTCGCCACGTCCAGCACGCACAGCCGCGACCCCGGCATCCACGAACTGTTGATGTACTCCGTGTAGTAATGGTTCGAGTCATACGTCCGCCGCTTCACGAACACGATCTCCCTCGCGCCCGCCGCGGCCACGGCCCGCCGCGTCTCGGGCAGGACGCTCTCCTCGGCCCGCGGCGGCTTCGGCGTGTCCATCAGGTTGTACGCCGCCGCAAGGCGGCGTATCTCCGCTTCCGCCAGCACCGCGTCCTCGACAACGAACCCCGCCAGCCGCCCCGTGAAGAAGCGGCTCCTCCCCTCCCACGAGCCCAGATGCCCCGCGTGGCCGAAGTCCAGCGGCGGCGCCTGCTCCAACGCGCACTGGTCCACCTGCAGGCCGTTCCTGAAGCAGGTGACGCGCCGCGCCTTCGCGTCGTAGGTAATCGCGACAAACGACCACTGCCCCGGCCGCGCCCGCACCCGCGTGTGGAAATCGTTCTGCCCGCCGCCCGCCATGCGCATACCGTTCACGCAGAAGTTGACGCTGCCGTTGTTCAGCAGGATATGCACCATGCCCTGCGCCCAGCCGTCATGCGAGAAGATGGAGATGAAGCCATCCTGCTGCCGTGCGTCAGGGCTGATCAAAAAATGAACCGTGGCCTGCTCGAGTTGCCGCCCCGCGGCCTTGACCGCGACCGTGCTCGCCCTGCCGTCAAACGGCGGCGCGCCCGCCATCCCGCCCTCCCCCGCCGACACCACCCCCGCCGCCCGCGCAACCCCCGCGGCCGCCAGAAAAATCCCAATCACATAAAACACATTTCGCTTCATCATAACACGCTCCGTTGGAATGGGCAGGTTGGGGTTTATTTCAAAACCTTGAAACTGCCCATCATTTTTTTCACGTCAGGATAAATGTGCGCGTCGTGTTCAGGCTTGATGGCGCTGACGATGACAAACGCCTTGCCCGCTTCGACAATGACCCATTGGCGCCAGATGATTCCCGTCTGCGCGTTGATTTCAAAATGCAGGGCGGGGTAGTTGTTGACGGCGGCCTCTTTCATGTCGGCAGGCGTCACATCTTCTTTAAACATTTTGGCAAACGTTACGGCAAAGTGGTCTCTCACTTTTTTGTGCAAATCGTTCGCGCCCTCCGGATCATCGGAGGAGTAAGCCCCCATGGTATAGATGTCCATGCCTACGGGGGCGACAGGCGGGCGATAACAGATGCACGCGCCTTGATTGTCTTGCTCCCATTCGCTTGCCACCTCGATGCTGTAACGCGCCTGTGGCTTCTGCGGTTTGGCGAACACCCAATAACCTCGTGCCGCGTCGTAACGCCACTCGCTTTGGGTTTGCAGCGCGATGGCATCGAACATTTCCCGCCATGTCGGCTTGTAGAACGCGGGGATGAACGATTTCAGTTGCGTCGCATTAATCTCTTGCGACTCCGTATGGATGGCGACCTCGCATGCGGCATACAAGAGGCTACAGAAACCGTTAAAACTGCCCAGCATACTTCCGCCTGTCCGTTTTGAAAGGAACGCAGCCTGCTCTTTTTCCGAAAGCGCCTTGACCGGGCGAGGCGCCTCATCAGCGCCCGCAAAAGGATACCACACGGCAAACATTGGCAGTGCGCAACAAACGCGTAAGAACGACTTCAACTTCATGCTGCACGACCTCCTGATGATGAATCCATTGTGTTCACATACGCCCGCTCTCCACCCATTCCTCAATTCCTAGCTTCTCTAATTGCTCTCGCTCGCCAACCCCGCGTACACGCCGACCAGCCCGTGGTAGGCGCGTTCCATGAGCGCACGGCGGGAGTGGTAGAGCGCCACGTTCGCCGCGTCGGGGGCGGTGGTCGCGTCAACCGCCATCAGTTGGTCCACCACGCTGAAATCCTTGAACAGCCCGCACGCCACGCCGCCGATGACTGCCGCGCCCATCGAGGTCGCGTCGGCCTTGGAGGTGATGGTCTGCACGGGGCAGGCGCACGCATCCGCCAGCATCTGGCGGAACACCGCGCTCTGCGAGCCGCCGCCGATGATCGTCAGGCGGTCGATGGGGACGTGGGCGCGGAAGATGTCGGCGATCGTGCCGAGGCTGATGGCCACGCCCTCCAGCACCGCCCGCAGCATGTCCTCGCGCGTGGAGGCGAGGTTCAGGCCGATGAACGCGCCCCGCGCCTCGGGGTTCCACCACGGCGTGCGCTCGCCCAGCATGTACGGCAGGAACATCACGCCGTTCGCGCCGGGCGGCACGGCCGCGGCTAAATCGTCGATGGCGCTGTACGGCATCTTGCTGGCGCACAGTTGCTCCGCCATCCACTTGAAACTCGAGCCGGCCGTCTGCATCGTGCCGGACGGGTGCAGGTAGCCGGGGACGCAGTGCGCCCAGTTCATCGTGCGCATCTGCTCGTCCACGATGGGCTTCTCGACCGTCAGCGCGACCCAGCTCGACGAGCCGAGGCAGTTGTACGCCGAGCCCGGCCGCACGCACCCCACGCCGACCCCCGCCGCGCTGCCGTCGCCGCCGCCCGCCGCCACGGGGGTGCCGGCCGCAAGCCCCGTCTCACGCGCCGCCTCTGCCGTGACCCCGCCGATGAGGGTGGCGGAGTCCACCGCCTTCGGGAACAGCGACACGTCCAGCCCCGCCAGCGCGATGAGCCGTTCCGACCACGTGAACGTGTTCAGATCAAACGCATTCGTCCCCGACGCATCCGAGAAATCCGTCGCCATCACGCCCGTCAGGCGGCAGTTGATGTAATCCTTCGCGCAGAGCGTCTTGCGGGTCTTTGCGAAAATCTCCGGCTCATTGTCGCGCACCCACATTAGTTTCTCCAGCGTGTACGACGCACTCGCGCGGTGACCGCAGATGCCGTAGAACTCGCGCAGAGAAATCTTCTCCAGCAGCGCCGCCTCCTGCGCGGTCGCCCGCTGGTCGCAATAGAGGATGGACGGCCGCAGCGCGCGCCCCTGCGCGTCCACGGGCGTGCAGCCCATCATCTGGCCGCTCAGCGACACCACCGCGATGTCGCCCGGCGCGACGTCCGCCTCCGCGAGCAGTTTGCGCGTCGAATCGCAGACCGCCCTCCACCAGTCCTCCGGGTCCTGCTCCGCCCACGTCCCGTTGAAGAACCGCGAAGGGTACGCGACCGTCGCGCTGGCCTTCTGTGCGCCCTCCTGCGTGTAGAGCGTCGCCTTGTTCCCGCTCGTGCCCAAGTCATGCGCCAAGATGTACTTCATGGTGTTAATACTCCTTATGGTTAGGGATGAAATCCAATCTGCTTACGCTTGGGTTGCGCCGCTTCGCGCCTGTCCTTTTGCAGCAGGTAGTCCAGTGCCTGATGCACGGTGTGGAATTTCTGGTCGTACTTTCTTTCCAGCTCTTGAAGTTTCTCGGTGAGGTCTTTATGGCTCAATGCGTACTGGCGCATGAGGACGAATGCCCGCATAATTGTGATGTTCACCTCGATGGCAGTCTTGCTGTTGAGGAGGCCGGACAACATGGCGACGCCCTGCTCGGTGAAGGCGAAGGGCGGGGCGGAACTGTGTTTTATCGTCGCATGGAACTGGTCACAATTTGTGACCAGTTCCTGCCACTCGCTTTTTGAAAGCGGAAACATGAAGTCCGTCGGGAACCGTTCAAGGTTACGCTTGACAGCCTGTTTGAGCGCCTTGGTCGGCACGCCGTACAGCTTGGCGAGGTCGAAGTCGAGCATGACCTGCTTGCCGCGCAGGATATAAATTTGGCCTTGGACTGCTAGGGCATCCGTTTGCTTCGGGGTTATGGGCTTCATTTACCTTTCTCCGAGTGCGCCGAGGGTTTCCGCGTCGCGCTGGCCTTCTGCGCGCCCTCCTGCGTGTACAGCGTCGCCTTGTTCCCGCTCGTGCCCAAGTCATGCGCCAAGATGTGTTTCATGGTGTTAATGCTCCTTATGGTTAGGGACGAAACCCAATCTGTTTGCGTTTGGGTTGTGCCGCATCCTGCCTGTCCTTTTGCAGCAGGTAGTCCAGAGCCTGATGCACGGTGTGGAATTTCTGGTCGTACTTTCTTTCCAGCTCTTGGAGTTTCTCGGTGAGGTCTTTATGGCTCAATGCGTACTGGCGCATGAGGACGAACGCCCGCATGATGGCGATGTTCACCTCGATGGCGGTCTCGCTGTTGAGGAGGCCGGAAAGCATGGCGACGCCCTGTTCGGTGAAGGCATAAGGCAGTTTCCGAGTACCACCCCAACTTGATATCGCAAATTGCGATATCAAGTTTTCTGCTTCCTGCTTTGTAAGCTGAAACATAAAGTCATCAGGGAAACGTTTAATGTTTCGCTTTACTGCTTCGTTTAGCCTCATCGTTTTCACGCCGTACAGCTTGGCGAGGTCGAAGTCGAGCATGACCTGCTTGCCGCGCAGGATGTAGATTTGGCCTTGGACAGCTAGGGCATCCGTTTGCTTCGGGGTTATGGGGTTCATTTACCTTTTCCCGAGTGCGCCGAGGGTCTCGGCGTCGAGCTTGTCGGCGGCGTCGCGCTTGGCTTTGTACTGCTCGTGCTTTTTCATCTCGTTCTCGTCCCAGGTGTTGGCTTCGACGTAGTCGGCGCAGAAGGGCACGGCGAGGTCCACCCACAGGGCGAGGGTGGCGATCTCTTCGGGCTTGATGGTCTTGCAGTGGCCTTTGTCGAGGCGCTCGAAGAGCGCGCTGGTGTTGGAGCCGACGGTGAGGGGTTTCTGGATGGGCGGCGCGGAGGCGGCGGACACCCAGTTGACGCCCTTGTGGTTGGGGTCGCCACGGTAGCGGCGGTCGGGGTTCTTCATGTCGGGCTTGGCGTGGGTGAGGGTGAGGTAGGATTGCGTCCAGTTGCGCTTGGCGTGGTCGTCCTTGACGATGGTGGCGCGGAAGTCGGGGCGTTTCTCTTCTTTGCCGTCGTGGCATTTGACGCAGTTGCGGTCGAGGATGGGCTGGACTTCTTTGACGAAGCTGAACCCGCGGCGGGGGCCGCCGATGGGGGCGAGTTTCTGCGCCCCTGCGGCGAGGGCTTGGGTGGGGCGGGCGGTGGCGAGGGGGACGCTGTTCTTGGGTTCGTGGCAGCCGACGCAGGAGGCGTTCTCGCCGGACTGGAGGGTGGTCCAGCTGCGCATGGTCTGCACCATGCGCCCTTTGTCGTCGAGGAGCATGAAGTAAACGGGGCGGCGGGCGTCGGTGGTGAAGAACACGGAGCCGTCGGGGTAGACCGTCGCGTCGCCGACGAGGATCTTGGGGTCCCACGCGCCGTTGCCGATGGCGACGGGGGTGCTGATGTCGGCGGCGCCGCCGGGGCCGCCGTTGCCGTTGTTGCCGATGCCGGCGATGCGGTAGTCGAGCTCGATGACGCGGAGGGTCTTGACGGTTCCGCGCGGCACGTCGTTCATGGCCTCGCCGACGTACACGTCCTGGACGTAGAAGGTGCCGTCGCGCTTGGCGTAGTTGACGGCGGAGGGGCGCTCGGGCGGGCGTCTGCGCGGGGCGAGGGGGACGGCGCGACCGGTCGAGAGCGTCATGCGCGGGGCGAGCAGCTCGCGGTTGCCGTCGATGTCCATCCAGTAGAGGCCGAAGCCGGTCTTGCGCTCTTCGCGGCGGGTCCCGTTGCGCTGGTTCCAGCCGGTGGGGTTGTAGGTGACGAGCAGCTGCCTCGCGTCGATGGGGTACGGGTACATGAACAGGTCGCCGCCCTGCCCGTAGGCGTCGATGACGATGGGGCGCTTCTCGGGCGGCTCGCGCACGGGCGCGACGATGGTGATGCCCTCGGTCTCTTGGCGGCCCTTGCCGGGCTCGATGTAGATGAGCTCGCCGGGCTGGCGCGAGTGGTGGCCCGTGGCGACGGCGAACATATTGGGCGAGCCGGGGATGCAGCGGGCGTGGATGATGGTCGTGGGGAACCACGAGTTCTCGCCATAGACGGCGGACTGCGCGGTGCCGTCGGGCATCATCTGGAACAGCGCCTGCGGGTACATCTGCGAGCGGTCGTTGTACTCCCAGCGCGTGTACAGCACGCGGTTGTCCCACGTGATGACGGGGTAGTTGACGTGCACCTGGTCGAAGCCGAGGCGCAGGATGTTCCCGCCGTCCGCGTCGCAGCGGTACATATTGCTCACCTCGGTGTAGAAGCAGTCCACGATCTGCTGGCAGCGCGTGGAGATGAACACGATGCTCCCGTCCGCGAGGTAGCACCCCTCGTAATCCGCGATGCCCAGCCCGCCCGTCAGCTGGCGCACCTTCGACGCGTCCGGCACCCCGTCCGCGCCCACGGGCATCTCGTAGAGGCTGTAGTCGTCGCCCCTGTCCGACTTCTTCCACGCGAACAGTACCCGCTTCCCGTCGAAGTCCACGTCCACGTCGCGGATGATACCCTCCTTCGAGTCCAGCAGCACCGTCTCCTTCCAGAACCCGCCCGGCTGGTACTCCGCCAAGCACAGCTGCCCGCCCGCCTGCCACGACCGCTCATGCTGCGCGTCCGACAACGCCTCCGTGTACGCATAATGCGACGCGCCCATCACGAAATGCCGCGCGAAAACCACCTTCGGCATCTGCGCCCCCGCCTTCGCGAGGCGATGGTCGCGGCGCAACTGGCATACATTCTTGTAGGACGCCAGCAGCACTTTCAAATCATCCCCAGCGCCTGGGATAATCCCCAGCCGCTGCCTGAAAACATCAGCCCACTCCCCCGCAAACGCCTTCTCCGCCGCCGCCGCCAGATTCGGGCGCACCGCCCCGTCCTTGAAAACCCCCTTGCCGTACAGATCCCCCGTGTCCTGCCGCAGCCAGTCCGCCAGCAGCTCATTCTCCCGCTCGATCAGATCCCACAGCTTGCCGATGGTCTCGCACTCCTCCGGTTTCAGCTCGCGCCCCAGCGCCAGCCTCGCGAACTCAACCGCCTCGGGATAGACCACCTGCCCCATGTCGAACACGATGTCCACGTCGATGCCCTGCCCCCCGCTCGTCTGGAAGCAATGCACCGCCACGGTGTTCTCCCCCGCCTTCAACGCCTTCAACAGCTCCGGCGTCGCGGGGATGTCCCTGTAGGCCGTGATGAAGCCCTTCGTCTTGCAGACCTCCACGCCGTTGACATAGACCTCCGTGTCCTCGTCATGGATGATGCGGACGAACGGCGGGATTTTGAGATGCTGCTCCGACACATTGAACGTGCGCACCAGCCAGATGTCCGGCGTGTTCCAGATTGTGCGGATGTTCATGCCCGGCGTCCCGTGCGTGCCGAACACGCTCTTGCCCTCTTTCCACGCCGACACATCGAACCCCGGCTTAAACCACCCCTCCGCCGGCCTCTCCGTGGTGTACCGCCACGTATGCACCTCCTGCCCCCGTGCCGCCATCACGCCGCACGCCAACATCATCGCCAACATCATCCGTCCAGTTTTCATAATTCCTCCTCGATTTAACAGTTCACACATTTTCGCATATCGTTTGCGCAAAGTCAATTCCTCTTAATCCCTTCTCCTCATCCGCAAGGCGGCGAACACGACGAGCGCGAGCGCCAGCGCGATCAGGCACAGCGTCGCGAGCGTCAGCACGCCGCCGTCCGCGAAACCGCCCGCGCGCCACTTCGTGATGTTCTGCCAGAACAGGTTCATCAGTGCCAGCCCGCTCACGGTAATCATGAAAACCATCGGCAGGAAGGCGATGAGCCCCCGCTTGCCATTCCGTACAAGCCAGAGGGTCACGCCGAGTAGCGCGAGCGCGGCCAGCAGCTGGTTGGCGGAGGCGAAGAGCGGCCACAGGCCTTTCGCCCCGGCGCTGAACACGAGCGCGGCGGACACGGCGACCGCCACGCCCGTGGCGGTGTAGCTGTTGGCGAATACGCTGCGCAGGCGGGCGCGGTCGGGGACCTCGCCCCCGCCGCGCGGCAGGAGCAGCTCCTGCCATGTGAACCGCGCCAAGCGCGTGGCGGTGTCGAGCGTCGTCATCAGGAACGCCGCCAGCGCGAGCGACACGAAGACCACGCCGGCCTCCAGCGGGACGCCGAGCCTCACGCTGAACCCGGCCAGCCCGCGCGCGAAGAGCGACACCTCGGACTGCGCCTTTAGCGCGTCGGCGTATTCGCCCTGCGTCATCCATGCGACGGCGATGAGCGCGACCAGCGCGAGCAGCCCCTCCACCAGCATCCCGCCGTAGGCGACGGGGCGCAGGTGCCGCTCGCTCGCGACCTGCTTCGCCGTCGTGCCGGAGGCGACCAGCGCATGGAAGCCCGAGCACGCCCCGCACGCGATTGTCACGAACAGCATCGGCAGCACGGGGTCGGTGAGGCCGCTCCTGGGGTTCGCCACGCGCCACCCCGCGAAGGCGGGGAGGTTGACGGCCGGGGCGGCAACGAATATCCCCGCCACGCCCAGCGCGATCATCACGTAGAGCAGGTACGAGTTCAGGTAGTCGCGCGGCTGGAGCAGCATCCAGACGGGCAGCACCGACGCCGCGAAACAGTACGCCAGCAGCACCACCGTCCACACGCCCCGTGCGCTCTCCGGCGTGAGCCCGAACCGCGCGAGGTCCAGCGGCCAGCGCGTCCCGAGCCATACGCCCCCGAACATCAGTGGCACGAACACCGCCGAGGCCAGCACAAAGTTGATGCCCTTGCGGTACACCAGCGTCCCGAACACCGCCGCCAGCGCGATGAACAGCAGCGAGGCTGTCGCGACGGCGGGCGCGGACACGAACGTCCCCGCCACGAGGATGGTGAACTGCGCGATGACGAGGATCAGCGTCGCGAGGCAGAAGAGCAGGAACAGCACGCGCCCCCAGTAACCCATCAGCGACTCGATGATCGTGCCGATGGAGCGCCCTTGGTTGCGGACGGAGAGGAACAGCACGGCGAAGTCATGCACCGCGCCGATGAACGCGCACCCCAGCACGACCCACAGCGCGACCGCCAGCCACCCGAACTGCGCCGCCAGCACCGGCCCGACAATCGGCCCTGCCCCGGCGATGCTGGCGAAGTGATGGCCAAACAAAATGGAAGGGCGCGTCGGCACATAGTCAACGTCGTCGCGGAGCGTGTGCGCAGGGGTCTCGCGCACCGTGTCGATGCCCAGCACGCGCCCGACGAAACGCCCGTACAGCACATACGCCGCCGCCAACAAACCTCCGCCCGCAATCAGCAATAGCGCACCATTCATTTTGTAATCCTGTTAGTCCTGCCTCGCGCAGAGGCGCAGAGACGTAGTTTTTTGCGGAGAAAAATCATCATGCAAAATCCCTGCGCCTTTGCGTCTCTGCGCGAAAATAATCCTGTTGTGGTAAAAAGGTCATCTGCGTGCTTTCCGTTACTGCGGCAGCCTGAACATCCGCTTCTTGCCGCCGTCCACGTAATACACGGACGGGAGGATCGCGCCGTCGGCGTCGCGGGGCAGGCGCGCATCCTGGGAATCGAAATCGTCTTGGCAGAAGGCGCGGTGGATGCGCGGGGCGGTCTTCATCAGCGGGGCGTGGGTCAGACCCGCGTAGTTGGGGTGGCGCAGGTAGGCGGCGGCGTCGGGGGCATCGCGCTGGAGAATCTCCTCCTCGCCGATGTAGGGGCAGTGCGCGTCCACCCACGCGACGAGCCGCGCCTCTTCCTCGGGCGTGACCTTCACGTCGTTGTGCTTGCCGGAGGTGGCCTTGGCGATGAGGCGGCTCTTGTACGACATCGCGGTCATGGGCGGCGGCACGGTGTCGCGCGTGGGGACTTTCCAGTCGGGGTTCGGATAAACGTAGTACGGGAAGAGCGGCCCGGCGATGGAGGTCTTGGGGTAGTCGTCAACCGTCTTGGGGTTCTTGCCGAACACCATCAGCACATAGGGCCAGCTGATCTGCGAGTTGCCCTCGTAGCGCTTCGTGAAATCCATCTCGCCTGCGGGCTCCTTACCGCTGTGGCAGGTGACGCAATGCTTGTCCAGCACGGGCTGCACGAAGCGGTCGAAGCCGATGGTCTCGTCGCCCCACGCGGGCGGCGCGGGCCTGCTGGGCGGGCGCCGCATGGCGAGGGAGTCGCGCTGCTGCGCGGGCGGGAGGATTTGCGTCTCGTGGCAGCCGACGCACCCGCGCACCTCGCCGGGCATGACGTGCGTGATGGAGCGCATGGTCTGGAGGCACCGCCCGCGCTCGTCGAGCAACTGGAAGAAGATGGGGCGCACGGGCGGTATCGCGAAATGCACGCTCCCGTCCGCCTCCACCGGCACCGTGCCGATGACGCGCTTGACGCCCTCGTCATAGACCAGCGACATCGCGGGCGAGCCGGGGATCATCCACCCTTGCGTCGGGTATGCGCCGAGCTTGCGGTACGGCTCGGACTGGTCCATCGTCGTGCGGTTGCCGAAGCAGTCGCCGAACACGACGGGGTCCACCTCCATCACGCGCACGGCCTTGGCCATGCCGCGCGGGATCGTTGTGCCCTCATACACGTCCGCGCTATAGACCACGCCCCATTCGGGCTCATGGCCGGGCCCCTTCATCTTGCCCTGCCACTTCACCTGCGAGTGGATGACGGGCGGCGCCTCGCGCGGCTGGAGGGGCTGCGCGAAGAAGATGTTGTAGGCGCCCGCATAGACGAGCTCCATGTTGCCGTCGTAGTCCATCAGGAAGAGCTTGAACCAGCCGGGCTCCTTGTCGCGCTCCAGCACGAAATCCGTCCCGCGCCGCGCCGACACCAGCAGCAGGTCGCGCGCGAACGGGTACGCCGTCTGGAACGCCTTGTAGCACGGCGGCGCGGTGAACATCGCCTGATGCGGCACGTCCTTGGGACCATGCCCGACCTCCGCCCACGGCACGGATGGCGTGAGGTTCTCGATGCCGTCGGGGTAGTTCATGCCCTTGCTCGCGTCGATGAGCGCCAACGCGCCGTCGTACATCTGGTGATGCCCCGGCGTGTCGCACAGCACCTGCAGCGTGCCGGGGCGCGGCCGCGCGTTCACCTGCATATCCGGCCAGTAGCTCTGGTTGCCCCAGTACGCGCTGATGGCCGTGCCGTCGGGGTTCATCGTCCAGAGGCTCTGGACGCGGTTCACCTCGCGGTCGATGTACTCCCAGCGCGTGAACAGCAGCCGCCCGTCCGGCATCAGCACGGGCGTGTAGTCCGTCTCGTTGTTCGCGCTGATGAAGTAGATGTTACGGCCGTCCATGTCGCACCGCGCCAGCACGAACATCCTGAACTTCGAGTCCCCGCAGCGCAGGTACTGGTTGCACCGCGACGTGGAGAACACGATATGCCCGTCCGGCGTGTAGATCGGGTCGAGGTCGTTGTACAGCCCACTCGTGATCTGCCGCAGGCCGCCCCCGTCGATGCCGATCTCGTAGAGGTTGTACGTCGGCCCGTCCTCCGGCTTCATGCAGAACAGCACGCGCGTCGCGTCGAACGAAAGGTCCGGCCGCATGAACGCCCCGCGCACGCCCGACGGCGCGAGCTTGCGTACCGGCGCGTCCGGCGACAGCCCCTCCACCACCAGCAGCCGCCCCCCCGGCGTGGCCGTGTTCTCCGTGCGGTGACGCGCCTGATGCACCGCCTCCGAGCCGTGCGTGTACGGGTTGTCCGTCAGCAGCAGCGACGTGAAATCAATCTGCGGGTCGGCGAACATCAGCCGCCGCTTCATCTCGCGGATTTTCAGGTACAGCGCATCGCCCGGCATCTCCGAATTCAGCGCATCCAACTCCGCGCGCGCGCCGCCGCCCTGCCGTTGAAGGATACGCTCCACCCGCCGCAACTCATCCGCGCACGCCAGCGCGATGTCCGTGCCGCCGCGTTGCGCGGCCCACTCCTCCCGCACCAGCCGCGCCGCCTCCTCCGCAGACAGCCGCGCCGTCGGCGGCTCCGGGAACGCCGCCGGCCCGAACGTCGCGCCCCGCGCCGCCCACGCGCCCGCCAGCACCGCCGCCATGAAAAACATCCTCATCCTTTTCATCCTGTCCCCTCCAGCAATTAAAGCGTCCAGTATAACGCCTCCCGCCAACCGTTTCAAGCCCTTGTTGAGAGGATTATCCCCATCCTCGACTTTGGGTGTCATAAATGTCGTCTATTGCCCGTCTTCCCACGTCCTCCCGTGGTCCTGTTGAAGGTCTCCCGTCCGGGACTTGAAAGTAACGGATTCATGTCGTTGTGAATTGTGACCTTCCCGACTCTCGATTGAATCTCGGGGTTGAGGACAGGCCTATTGGAGTCATTTAAGGTGAAGTTGTCACAGCCATCTCTGAAAACGCCGAAGGTGTGTAACATGCGGGGCAACTATTTCCCGAGGAGGTCTAGTAAAACGGTCTTGAGCCTTGCGGTTTTAGGACACGTCTAATATATGCCCGAAAAGAAAAAATGCTCTTGACGGGTGACGGCGGTCGGCAGTATAGTTGTCGTGCTTTTAAGGACGAAGAGCGTTGTTTCCGGAAGTTGTTAAAACCGGAAATTTGTGAATAAGCGGTTAGAAATGGGAATGGCGGGTAAGGTCCGGGAGCGCAAGGCTTCCGCCTTGCAATGCGTCCATTATTGTGCAAGGCGGAAGCCTTGCGTTCCCGGCCTTGCTCCCGGCACCCTGCGAAGGTAATCCTGTAAAATCCTCTAAAATCCTGTTAATCCTGTCAAAAAAAATCTCCGCGCCTCTGCGCGAAAACAACCCTCACTACTTTACTTCCGTCTTGCCCCGCCGTGCCTTCGTGTGTGATAATACCCCGCGTTATGAAAGATACGATATGCCTTGCGCCGTTGCGCGGCGTGACGGTGCGGACGTTCCGCAACCTTCACGCGAAGTGGTTCCTGCCGCCCGATTGCGCGGTGGCGCCGTTCATCGCCACGGCCGCGGGGGTGAAGGTCAAGCCGTCGCTGCTGCGCGACATCGACCCCGCGCTCGGGCAGACCATCCCCGTCGTGCCGCAGGTCATCGGCAAGGACACGGGGCAGCTGCGCACGCTGCTCCGCGCGTTCAGGGGCATGGGCTACACCCGCGCGGACTTGAACGCGGGATGCCCGTGGCCGTTCGTCGTGAAGAAGGGGCGCGGCGCAGGGCTGATGCGCAACACGGCCGCCTTCGCCGCGATGCTGGAGGCGGGGTGCGAGGAGATGCCGGAAGGGTTCTCCGTGAAAGTCCGCCTCGGCATCGACTCCCCTGACCTCTTGGCGGAGCGCATGGACATCATCAACGCGTTCCCCTTGCGCGAGGTCGCCATCCACGCGCGGACGGCGAAACAGATGTATGAGGGGGGCGTGTTGCTCGACGGCTTCGCCGCCGCCGCCGCGCGGTGCCGGCACCCTGTCGTTTACAACGGCGACATCCGCACGCGCGATGATTTCCACGCGATGACCGCGCGTTTCCCGAACATCAGCCGCTGGATGATCGGGCGCGGCCTTGCGATGAACCCGTTCCTCATCGAGGACATCCGCAACGGTGTCCCGCCCGTGCGCGACATGAGCCGCCTGAACGCGTTTCTGGACGATTACCTCGCGGCTTGCGAGCGCGAGCTGCACGGCCCCGCCGCCGTGCTGGGGCGCATGAAAGAGTTGTGGAGCTACCTCCACGCCCTCTTCCCCCTCGGCGGGCGCCTCTGGGACGCCATCAAAATCTGCCGTACCCTTGATGAATATCGGCGCGTCGCGGGGGAAGGGATAATAATTAGAAATTAGAAATTAGAAATTAGGAATTAGGAATTGGGAATTGGATGGTGGGGGACGAAGGGGAGGAACACCTACGCACGTGTTGTCGTAGTTTAACGTGATGATGTTCGCGCTTCTTGTGGACCACCCCGCCAACTAGATGCACGCTCACTTTCACATTGCATCAGTAACCCCGCTGTGTTACCCTGTACCCATCATTTCATAACAGAGAGGTTTGCCATGTCAGGAACAGTCAACACACTTGAAGGGTTTTCGCACTCCTACCAGAGCGCCTGCATCATCGGCGCGGCGGCGGAACTGGATTTGTTCACGCCGCTCATCCGCTCGCCAATGACAGCGGCGGGGCTCGCCGCGCAACGCGAAACCGATCTCCGCGCAACCGTCATGCTCCTCGACGCGCTGGCCGCGCTGGGCGTCCTGCGCAAGTCGGGCGACGCGGAAGCGGTTTACAGCGTGCAGGACGCCTACCGCGAACTGCTCGACATCGACCACCCGAAAACCTACATCCCCATGCTGCGCCACCGCCTCACCTGCGTCCGCCAGTGGGCCGACCTGGCGCGCGTCCTGCGCTCGGGCAAACCGGCCGCGCGTGCGCCGGGCATCCTCGGGGCCGCCGAGGATTACCGCTCGTTCGTGCTGGCCATGCATTCGATCGGCATCGCGGTTGCCCCTGATGTCGTCGATTCGCTCGAACAGGCTGGATGCCTCCGCTTCCGCCACCTGCTGGATGTCGGCGGCGCGTCGGGGACGTACACGCTGGAAATGCTCAGCCGCCTGCCCGGCGCGGCCGCGACCATCTTCGACCTGCCGCCCGCAATCGAGGAGGCACGGCGGCGTTTCGCCGGGACGGCGTTCGAGCCGCGCATCCGCCTCGCGGCGGGAAACTTCGACACGGACGAACTGCCGACGGGGTGCGACTTCGCATGGGTCAGCGCGATCATCCACCAGTTTGGCCGCGAGCAGGCGCGCGCGCTGTACGCGAAAATCCGCCGCGCCCTCGACCCCGGCGGGATGATTGCCGTGCGCGACTTCGTCATGCAGCCAGACCGCACCGCGCCGTTCGACGGCGCGATGTTCGCCATCAATATGCTCTCGGCGACACCGTGCGGCATGTGCTACACCTACGACGAGATCAAGGAAGACCTTGAAGCGTCTGGCTTCACCAACATCCGCCACGCCGTGCCAGCCGACACCATGGGCGCGATTGTCACGGCAGAACACGCAGGGCGTTGCCCTGCGCCATAGTCGTTTAACGCGATATTGTTACATTCTCCCCAAGCAATGGCGGCAAGATGCGTCGCTACCCTTATGTCGTGCGCCATGAAGCTTTTACCGCCGCCGCCTGAATCACCGGCCCCTTTTGCTTGCCATTCGCCAAAGGAAAAACCGCGCGAAACTCATTTTTTGTTGCGCGCGCGAAAACGCCCCATCGCGTCGGAGATGTCGAGCGTGAACAGGTGCGGGTCGCGCCAGCGCAGGTGCCATATCCCTGTGCAGAGGCGGTCCTGCGCGGGGCTGTAGGTGAACGCGTGCACCACCTGCCCCGCAGGGTCGAAGCGGTACAGCCGCAGCCAGTCCTCCTTGTCCGCCGGGACGGGGTAGTTCGCCATCACCTCATGCACCACGTTCCCGTGCGCCCCCCTGCTCTCCTGCCGCAGCGCCATGACGGACGCCTGATCGCCCGAGACGACGAGGAACACGTTCTCGTGCTTCGAGAAACACTTCTCCCACATTTCCTGCGGCGTGTTGCCGCCCGGGATTTTCGCCCAGCGCATCCGCCCGAACGCCTGCCCGTCGTCCCCCAGCGCGTCGCGCCCCATGACGGGCCCGAGGTACATGTGCGCCACGATGATCGCCATGCGCCGGAGGTTCCGCTCCAGCACCCCGTCCGCCCATGCCAGCACCTCGTCCGGCGTGTTGCACTCCAGGTGCAGGACGACGAAATCCAGCCCCCCCGCCGAGAACGTCTGCCAGCTGTTCGCGTTGTCCCCCGACAAGACCTCCCCGCCGACCCTCCGCCCGCCGTAGGCGCCGCCGTACCACGCGAAGGGCTCGAACTGCGCCGCCCCGAAAAATTTCTGATAACGCGCCATGTCACGCGCCGCGGTCATGTCGTGGTTCCCCGGCGCGATGCCGTACGGCACGCGCCCGTGGAACCGCGCGAACAGGTCGTGCGCCAGCTTGTAATGCGCCGCCGTGTTCTTGTCCGCCAAGTCCCCCGCGTGCGTGACGAAGGCGATGCGCTGCTCATCGAGGTTGGCGGCCAGCCACGTCACCTGCGAGACGAGCGGCGCGTTCGTCAGCGGCCGCTCGCCGTCGCCGCCCGAATAGCGGTGCGAGTCCGAGAACACCGCGTAGGTGAACGTCCCCTCGGGCGCGGGCTCCAGCCGCTCCTGCGCACAGCACGCCAGCGCCAGCACAACCCCTGCCGCAAAGACGCGCGCGCGCCGCAAAAAACTTTGAGAGTATCCGGCCTTCATACGATCCTACCGTTCCATCGCCCACAGAACACAACGCATTCCGAATGCGCATAACGTACCAAAGCCCGCCGCCCCATGACAAGCCAAAATCGCATCGGCGATTCGAGTCGCGCTTCAAACGCCGCCGCCCCGCCTAAAAGCTTGCTGCCGGGCGGGTATCCGGCACCTCCATTATTGCGGGTTCGCAATGCCATCGGGGGTCAGATAGACGAGGGGGGCATGGCCTTCGACGGTCGTCTGGAATGCCTGCTCCAGATAAACGACTCGCGTGACGGCATGTTTCTGGGTGGATTTGAAAATGGCTCCGCCTTTCCTGACCATGACAAAACCCGTGTTTGAGAATGGGGTGTCATATTTCTGCGACCAGCGCAAGGTCTTGTCAAACGCGTCCTCGCCGTTTCGCAAATCCTTGTGGAGAGACGAGCAATCGACGTTCCGCGTGATCAGCACGGGGATGATGTCCGCCATCTCGTCGCGGAGATTCCCCGCGATGCACCACATGTTGTTCTCCGGCTGTAGTTTCCCAGGGCCTGCCATTTGAGGAACACCGGCGCCCGCCAGCCTGGAGTAGTCAAACCACGGGACATACGGCGACTGAACGGGCGTCCCTAGATTCGCGCCGTCATACAGCTTGTAAAAGTAATCCGTGCTGTTGCCGAATATCTCTCCCGCGATGTCTTCATTGTTACGTTTGTTTCTCTCGCCTTCTTTCAGCTGCGTCTTGGGCCACACGCTCCTGAGCCCCAAAGGCGCGCGTTCCGTGTTTGCCGCAGTAATCGAGACGAAAATATCCTTTCCGCGCGCAGCGACGGACATCATCTCCGCCTCCAGCGTCCTCACCGCGACGAGCGGGAAGAGCGTCGAGGAAAAGAGAGCCGTTACCCCCGTCACCACAACCATATCCACCAGCGAAAAACCGCGTTTGCCTCCAGCGTCCATTTCAGCCTCCCTTCGTTCCCGAACAGGGTCCCATTAAACCAAACGGGGCGGGTTTGTTCAAGGGTAAATTTCGGCCGTGCTACTCATGCCGCAATGCGAGCAGGGGGCAAGGTTCGCCGCCCGAATAGCGGTGCGAGTCCGAGAACACCGTTTTCACGTTGGAGGGCGAGCGTCCTCGCGAGCCGTTAGACACATTGCGGCGGCGGCTTCTTGCCCCATTGGCCGCACGCCGCGCCAATGGGGTCCCCTGTCTCGCCCTCCATATCACGCCATCCCAACAGGGTAATCCCCTACTCCATGGCAAGCGCAAAAGGCAGGTGAAGGGTGAAGGTGGTGCCGCGGGCTGGGTCGCTTTCGACGGTGACGGTGCCGCCGTGGACGAGGGTGATGTGTTTGACGATGGCGAGCCCGAGACCGGTGCCGCCCATCTCGCGGCTGCGACCTTTGTCCACGCGGTAGAAGCGCTCGAAGAGGCGGTCGAGGTGGGGCTTGTCGATGCCGTTGCCGTGGTCGCGGACGCGGATCTCGGCGGCGCCGCTGGTCGCGGTGGCGGTGATGTCGACCTGGGGGCGCTCGGGGGTGGCGCCGTATTTGATGGCGTTGTCGATGAGGTTGACGAGGGCTTGCTCGATGAGCCCGGCGTGGAGGGGGGGGGTGAGGGCGGGGTCGCAGGTGACGTTGAGGCGGATGCCGCGGGCGTTGGCGCGGTCTTGGCAGAGCCCGGCGGCGTTGCGGAGGATGGCGGCGAGGGGGGCGGGCGCTTTCTCGATGCCTTGGGCGGAGTTCTGCTCGAGGCGGGAGAGGTCGAGCAGGTCGTGGATGATGGCTTCGAGTTGGTTGGCTTGGCGGGTGATGATGGTGAGGAAGCGCTCGGCGGTGGCGGGGTCGTCTTTGGCGCCGTCGAGGAGGGTCTCGGCGAAGCCTTTGATGGAGGTGATGGGGGTGCGGAGTTCGTGGGAGACGTTGGCGACGAAGTCTTGGCGGACGGTCTCGAGTTTGCGCAGGTGGGTGACGTCGTTGATGATGATGAGGGTGCCCATGCTCTGACCGTGGGTGTCGTTGAGGGGGGTGACGCGGGCGGTGACGGTCATCTCGCCGTCGGGTCCGATGGTGGTCTCGCGCTCGATGGGTTCTTGCGCGCGCTCGCAGTCGTCGATGAGGCGCAGGAGGTCGGGGTGGCGGATGACTTCGCCGATGCGGGTGGCGGGGGTGAGGGGGGCGTGGAAGCCGGTCATGTTGCGGGCGGCGGCGTTGATGTCTTTGACGGTGTGGGTGACGTCGGCGGCGATGACGCCGCGTGCCATGTTGGCGAGGATGAGTGTGCGCAGGTTGCGTTCTTCGGCGAGGTCGTGGATCTGTTTGGCGATGCGGTCGGCGGTCTGGTTGATGGATTTCGCCAGTTCGGCGAGGTGGGGGACGGCGGGGACGGCGAGGCGGAAGGTGAGTTCGCCGTCGCCGATGCGGCGCAAGCCGCTTTGCAGCGCGGAGACGGGTCCGATGATGCGGAGGGAGGCGACGTAGCCCATGCCCACGGCGGCGGCGATGACGAGCGTGACGAGTACGAGCAGGGTGCGCCCTGAGGCGGCGATCTCGCGCATCAGCGCGAACTCTGGGACTGCCACGCGCACGACGGCGGCGGCGGGTCCTTCCGCGGGGACGCGGTGGGCGAGGTAGAGCATGGATTTGCCGAGGCTGGTGCTGTAGCGGCGCTGGACGGAGGTGCCGTTTTTGAGTGCCTCTTGTATCTCGGGGCGGTCGGCGTGGGAGTCCATGGAGGCGGCGTTTGCCTCGGTGTCGCCCAGCACTTTGCCGTCGGGGCGCACGAGGGTGAAGCGGTGTTCGAAGGCGTCGCCCGCTTGCGCGAAGAAGCGGCTGACGGCGGTCTCGTCCAGTGCGCCGTCGGCGTCGAGCAGCACGGTGGCGGCGACGCGCGTCTGGATGTCCAGTTCTTGGAGCCATTGGCGGTTGAACGCTTCGCGCATGGCGAACCATGTGTAGTAGGTCGCGAAACTGATCGCCGCGATGAGGATGAGGATGTGGACGCCGAAGAACTGGTAGAAGAGGTTTTTCTTTTTCATATTGAATATCCAATAGCCAACACGGAACATCCAACGCCCAAGTGAAATGCGCTCTGAGGGTTGGGTTCTCGCAGAGGCTCGGGGATTTTCCCTGTCAAAAACATAATCCTGTTAATCTGCAAAATCCTGTTAATCCTGTCTAAAAATCATCCGAGCCTCATGCGATATCCCACGCCGCGGACGGTCTCGATGAGGTCGCTGTGTTTGCCGAGTTTTTTGCGGAGCCCGACGATCAGCACGTCCACGGAGCGGTCGGTGACGGCGTAGTCCTCGCCGTGGACGACGTCGACGATCTGATAGCGGGAGAACACGATCTCGGGGCGGCGCACGAAGAGTTCGAGGGCTTTGAATTCGCTCAGGGTCAGCACGGCGGGTTTGCCGCCCACGGTCACGGCGTGGCGGGTGCGGTCGATCTCGAAGGGTCCGCGGCGGAGGGTGTCGCTGGCGTCCTCGGGTTCGACGGCGCGGCGGCGTAGCACCGCACGCACGCGGGCGGCGAGGATGCGCGCGCTGAAGGGCTTGGTGATGTAGTCGTCTGCGCCGACCTCCAGTCCGGCGACGATGTCGGCGTCCTCGTCGCGGGCGGTGACCATGATGACGGGGACTTTCGCGGTGCGCTCGGTGCCGCGCAGGCTGCGGCAGAAGGCGAAGCCGTCCGTGCCGGGGAGCATGAGGTCGAGCAGGATTAAATCCGGCAGCCGTTTCTTGAGCGCGTCCTGCGCCTCTTCCGCAGAGGCGTATTCGGTGACGGTGTAGCCTTCGCGCGTGAGGTTGTAGCGGAGCAGTTCGCGGATGTCCGCCTCGTCCTCGATGATCATGATTGTCTCGTTCGCCATAGTCCCTCCTGTCCGTTAGTCGTTTGCCGTGAGCGTGCCGCTCCTGTGGCGGATGATGCTGCCGTCCACGAGGTACACGACGTCCTCGGCGATGTTGGCGGCGTGGTCGCCGATGCGTTCGATGTCGCGCGCCATGCCGTAGGTGAGCAGGAGCGGTTCGGGCGCGTTCGCGCCGCGCGCCATCTCGGCGATCACGTCGCGGATGATGGCGGCGTTGAGGTCGTCCACCGTGTCGTCTTGGCGGATGACCTCGAGCGCGGCGTGGCGGTCGAGCGCGACGAGCGCGTCGATGCTCTGCTTGAGCATGCCCCGCGCGAGGCGCCCCATCTCCATCAGCCGCTCTTGGAGCGGCGGCACGGGGAACGCCGCCAGGCGCGTGCCGCGGTCGGCGAGGTTGACGACGATGTCGCCGACGCGCTCGATGTCGTTGTTGATTTTCAGCACGGCGACGACGAAGCGCAGGTCTTTCGCGACGGGCTGGTGGAGGGCGAGTATCTTGAGGCATTCCTCTTCGATCAGCACCTCGCGCTCGTCGATCTCCGCGTCCAAGTCCTCCAGCGCGAGGAGCGTCCCGGTGTCGCGTTCGGCGATCGCCCGCAGGGTGCTCGTCAGGCGCGACTCCACCTCGCCCGCCAGCCGCAGGATGGACTCTTTGAGCCGTTCGTACTCACGCGCAAAAACAAGATTCATGTGTGTCTCCTTTTCCGTTCCGCGCACCCTCATCCGAACCGCCCGGTGATGTAGTCCTCGGTGCGTTTCTCTTTCGGGTGCGTAAAGAGGTCTGAAGTCGGGGCGAATTCTACCAGAACGCCCTCGTAAAAGAAAGCGGTCTTGTCCGAGACCCGCGCCGCCTGCTGCATATTGTGCGTGACGATGGCGATGGTGTACTGCCCGCGCAGGTTGACGATGAGTTCCTCGATGCGGGCGGTGGACTTGGGGTCGAGCGCGGAGGTCGGCTCGTCCATCAGCAGGATCTCGGGCTTGACCGCCAGCGCGCGCGCGAGGCACAGACGCTGCGCCTGCCCGCCCGAGAGCCCCAGCGCGTTCTTCGCGAGGCGGTCCTTCACCTCGTCCCACAGCGCCGCGCCGTGGAGGCTGGCTTCGACGATCTCGTCCAGCGCCGCGCGCTTGGTGACGCCGTGGAGGCGCGGACCGTACGCCACGTTGTCGTAGATGGACTTCGGGAACGGGTTCGGCTTCTGGAACACCATCCCCACGCGGCGGCGGAGCATCGCCACGTCGATGTTGCCGCCGTACACGTCCTCGCCGTCGAACATCAGTTTGCCCGCGGCGCGGCAGCCGGGGATGAGGTCGTTCATGCGGTTGACCGCCCGCAGGAACGTGCTTTTGCCGCACCCGCTCGGACCGATGATGGCGGTGACCTCCCCCGACGGGATGCCGAGGTCCACCGCCTTGACCGCCTCCTGCGCCCCGTAGAAAACGGAAAACCCCACCGCCGTCACGTGCGCGTTTCCTGTCTGCTCACTCAAAACGATAGCCTCCTCTTTTTGTTGCACAGAGGCTCACAGAGGATACACAGAGGCACACAGAGTTTTTTTATATTCCTCTGTGAATCTCCGTGTCTCCTCTGTGGTTCTCTGTGTAACATCTGCCTCACCCCTTCAACCGCCGCGTCACCCGCGCCCGCAAAAAGATCGCCGCCAGGTTCAGCGCCAGCACGATCATCACCAGCGTCAGCGCCATGCCGTACTGCACGTGCCGTATCTCATCCGCCGCCTCATGCTCCGTGCACATATTGTACAGGTTCCACGACAGCGCGGGCGTCGGGTGGCTCAGCACGTCGCCCAGCCCGACGAGCGGACCCACGCTCACCGCCGCCGTGAAGATGATCGGCGCCGTCTCCCCCGCCGCCCGCCCCATGCTGATGACGATCCCCGTCAGGATGCCCGGCAGCGCCGCCGGCAGGATGACCGTCAGGATCGTGCGCCACTGCCCCGCGCCCAAGGATAACGCGGCTTCTTTGTAGGTGCGCGGGACAGCGGCAATCGCCTCCTCCGATGCGCGGATGACCGTCGGCAGCACCAGCAGCGCCAGCGTCAGCGCACCCGCCAGCACACTCTTGCCCCTCGACACGTGCATCGTGTTGATGAAGAACGCCAGCCCGAACAGCCCGAACACCACGCTCGGCACACCCGCCAGCGTGTTCACGCACGAGCGCAGGAACGACAGCACCGGACCGCCCCTCGCGTACTCCTGGAAATACACCGCCGCCACAATCCCGAACGGCACCGCGATCAGCATCGCCCCCAGCGCGAGATACACCGTCCCCGCCACCTCCGCCCCGATGCCCCCGAAGAAATGCGCGTCGATCGAGCGATCCGTCAGGAACTGCGGATAGAACCGGAGCCTCGGGCGCAGCAGCCCCTCCAAATCCTTCTCCAGCACCGCGAACACCAGCGCCAACGCCGTCCCCTCGAACATCGGCGCGCGCGGCACAAGCACCCGCACCCCGTCGCCCCCCGAATAATCCCACTGCTCCTCAAACAAGATATGCGCGCGCTTCACCTTCGCCCTGTCCCACCGCGTCTGACCGTAAATCCTGCGCGTCAACGCCGGCAGCGGCGTGCCCGGCTCAGGACCCAGCAACTCCGCCACGCCCTCCTTCACCTCCTTAAACGCCGCGCGCAACTCCTTCCGCCGCGCCGACGGCATCTCATCCATCTCACGCTCAAACGCCCGCAGCGCATCATAGACCGGCTGCCGCGCCCGACGCACCTCCGCCCACTCCGCCAGCACCGCCACACTATCCCCCCGCCCGAACTGCTCCAGCATCATCCGCCTATTCTCCACCGTCCCCCGGAACACATACGCGCCCACCCCCTTCACGAACACCGGACCGATCACCAGCACCAGAAACGCCACCATCACCGCCACCGCGCAATACGCGCCGCCCGAGAAAACCCAATCCACTATCTTCCGCCTCTTCATCCGTATCCAGTCCCAGCGCTGGCGTTCACGCCAGCATCAAAAAACCAATCCTGTTAATCTGTAAAACCCTGTCAATCCTGTCTAAAAAACCAATCCTGTTAATCTGTAAAATCCTGTTAATCCTGTCAAAAAAATCATCCTGTCAATCCTGTCAAAAAAAACCATCCCGTCAATCCTGTCTAAAAACCATCACCCGCCACGCATCCTCCTCCGCTGCCGCGCCACAATCCACTCCCCCGCCACATTGCACAAGAAACTGAAAAACAGCAGGCTCAGCCCCATCGCAAACAACACATGATAATGCGCCGAGCCCGTCATCTGATCCGCCTCCCCCATATCCCCCGCGATCGTCGCCGTCAGCGTCCGCACCGGCGCGAACAGATTGAAAAACGGCTTCGGGATCTGCGCCGCATTCCCCGACGCCATCCACACCACCATCGTCTCCCCCAGCGCCCGCATCACCCCCAGCAGCACCGCCGAGAAAATCCCGCTCACCGACGCCGGGATCACCACCCTCACCAGCGTCTCCGCCCGCGTCGCCCCCACCGCATAACTGCCCTCACGCAACTCCCGCCCGCTCGCCTGCAACGCATCCTCCGACACACTCACGATCGTCGGCAACGCCATCACCGCCAAGATGACCGACGCCGTCAGCGCATTCACCCCGCTCGACACCCCCAAGCGATCCTGCATCAGCGGCGCCAGCACCACCAGCGCGAAAAACCCATACACCACCGACGGGATCGCCGCCAGCATCTCGATCGTCGGCTTCAGCACCTGCCGCGCCCCGAACGGCAGCAGATCACTCATGCACACCGCCGCCAAGATACCCGGCGGCACCGCGATCACCACCGCCGTCACCGTCACGATAAGACTCCCGCAGAAAATCGCCAACGCCCCGAACTGCGGCGGCTCATGCGTCGGGTACCACGCATTCGACGCAAAAAACCGCACCACCCCGCACTGACGGAAAAACGGCAACGCATCACGCGCGATGAAAAAGATAATCGCCAGCACCGCCAGCGCCGCCACCGACGTCACCGCGAACAGCACCGCCCGCCCCGCCCACGCCGCCGCCCGCCTCCGCCGCCGCTCCCCCGCCGTCAAGACAATCTGCTCACGCGCGAATCTCATGCCCCCCTCGGTCTCATTTCCCGCCCCACAATGGGACCGGATGCGAGAATTGAACCAAAAACGTGTTAGGTTTTCATCACATTCGTGTTAGTTTTCCGTTAAAACCACCGCCCACATTCAGGACAGAAACGTAGAGACGGATGATTATCCGTCTCCAATAAGCAATGCAATGACACGTAGAGACGGATGATTATCCGTCTCCACATGTCATTGCCTTCAAGAGACGGATAATCATCCGTCTCTACATCTCTGCGCCTTCGTCCCTGTGAACCCCGAAGGGCGAAGTCCTTCCGCATCACAGCGCAGGGCAACGCCCTGCGTATGGGGCGCACAAAGAATGCGCAAGGCTGTAGGCCTTGCGTCCTTTTGTCCAAGACTTTCAGCCTTGGACATCTTTTATCGCCCGTGTCGTAGGGCGTTGCCCTACGCTGTGATATGGAAGGCCTTTGGCCTTCGCAGGGGGAAAAAAACGCCATGCGCCATGACAGGCGTAGAGACGGATGATTATCCGTCTCCACGCATCATTCATTGCCTTCGGGAGACGGATAATCATCCGTCTCTACGGTATGGGCGGGGAACCCGCAGGGGCGAACCCCTGCGGTTAAAAGCGGCGGCGAGCCGCCGCACTCCAAATGATCTGCGCCCACCGCTACTCTTTCTGAGAAGCAGCCGCCAATATAGAAGAAGCCAATAGACAGGCCACAAGTATAAACGCCTGAACCTTTTCGTTGGCCGATGCCGATTCTCCCGAAAGTGTACCAACAAACAAAAACATAGACAAAATAATGACACCCACTAAACATCCCAATGACGTGTTTTTGCCCTTTTCTTTGTGTTTAGGGAAGAAGCCGGGAACCCAACACATGGAAAATATCCCTGTAATAAGCCAGCGAAGAAAAGGAATATCCGGTGTCAGCGCAATAAACGTGATAACAGCAACAATATATAAAAAAAACGCCATTATTCGTTTCATCTTTCGACGTGTTTCTGTGGCTGCTTTTGCCGCAGTTTCTTTCTCCCGAATTTCTTTCAATCGGCGACACTCTTTTTCCCATTTCGCCATCCGTTCAGCCGAGTCCCTGTACCCGTTCATTGCGCGAAACTGCTCAGCAAGGTTTTGACAATCGCGTTCCGTGGAGGCTTTGTTTTCGGCTTGAACCAGCTCGTTGTAATGAACTTCGGGCGCCAAGGCATCACATTCCTCCGCCAGTGCCGCCGTGTCCCGATACCCGTTCATTGAGCGAAACTGCACCGCAAGGTCTTGGAAATCTTTTTCCGTTGAAGCCTTACTTTTGGCTTGAACCAGCCGATTGTAATGGACTTCAACAGCCAAGGCATCACATTCCTCCGCCAGTGCCGCCGTGTCCCTATATCCGTGCATATCTGTATCGCGGAACAGTCCAGCGAGTTTCCGGAGTTCGGTTTCTGTAGAGGCATTGTTTTTAGCTTGAACCAGTCTGTTGTATTGGTTTTGACAACAGCGATCCCATCTTTGTTTAAGATATTTTTTTAACCTCGCCCGAGTTTCTGAATCTGCAAAACGGTCAGCCTTTTGAATGTTATTAAGATAAGTATCCGAAATTGGAATTAGACTTTCGCCAAGGGAATCTTCCCGTTGCACCCTCCCCTCCACGCACAGTTTGCCGATGTAGGCGGGGGCGTGTTCGGGGGAGATGTCGAGGACTTTGTCGAAATAGTCGCGGGCCTGTTTCCAGTCGGCATCCTCCAAGAAGAGCCAGGCGCGTTTCATCAGGGATTCCACGCCGGGGGCGGCTGGGGCGGTCGCGGCGGAGGCGCGGCTCGCGGGACGCTCGCCCTCCATGGTGTCGCGCACCACTTTTTTGATCCCGTGCAGGATGTCTTGCGCGAAGCCGATCCGACCCATGTCCTGTGATTGGAGCATGACCATCTCTTCGGGGAGGTCGTAGGCGTCCATGTCGCGGTAGCAGGGGATGAGCAGGCGGGAGCGGTCTCTCTTCATCAGCGCGAGGAAGCGGCTCCACTCGTTCTTGACCCAGACCGCCTCGAAATGCTCTTTGCGCGTGCCGACGGCGAGCATCACCTTGGCGCTGTTGAGGGCGTTGAAGATGTAGGGCTCGTACTGCCGGCCGAGCTTGCTCTCGAGCGAGATGCGGGAGAAGAAAACGCGGTATTTCTCTTTCTCGAGCTGGTAGTATAAATCCTGCGCCAGCGCGCTGTCCTTGGTGCGGCTGCCGCCGTCGGTGGTCTCTTTGTAGCAGATGAAGATGTCGTAGGGCGGCTCTTTGGCGGAGATGGCGAGGATGCCTTTCTGGATCTCGGCGATTGCCCGGGCCTCTTCCTCGTAGAGGCTTCGGGTGTACTCGTCCTCGGCGTTGCCGAGCGCGGCGAGGTAGTCGGCATCGGTGAGGATGGAGTCGCCTTGGACGCGGTGGCAGGTGGGGATGCGCTGCCCGGCCTCCTCCACGTATTCGATGCCGTACTTGGACAGCACCACGCCCCAGTGCGCCTCGGCGGAGGACGCGTCGAGGTTGAGGATGTTCTCGTAGGCGGCGACGGCCTTGTCGAAGTCGTTCTGCCGCCGCAGGTTGTTGGCGCGGTTGAAGAGGTTGGCCTTCTGCTCGTCGGCCGCGCTGGGGAGCGTCGAGGTCACGCCGCACGAGCCGCATGTCCCGTACGCCTTGCCGGTGGCTTGGATGTCGCCGCCGCATTGTTTGCATTTCAAGGTTGCCATGGTTCATTCTCCTTTGTCGGTGTTGATGTCGCCCTTTCGGGGTTTTTAAGATTGATGTTGCCCTGCGACACGGCGGAATCTTTTTCAAAGTTTGCCGCCTTCCCAATGTCACGCATCACAAGGGCGAAGCCCTTGCGTATCATAGCGTAGGGCATCGCCCTACGACACGGGCGACGAAGAGTGTTCAAGGCTGTAGGCCTTGAACAAAAGGATGCAAGGCTTTCAGCCTTTCCAGCGCCACGAAACACAAGACCAAAGCCCTTGCGTATCATAGCGTAGGGCATCGCCCTACGACACGGGCGACGAAGAGTGTTCAAGGCTGTAGGCCTTGAACAAAAGGATGCAAGGCTTTCAGCCTTTCCAGCGCCACGAAACACA
>WRJS01000004.1 GCA_009778475.1 Kiritimatiellota bacterium
GTGCGCGTCGCGCAGCATCGGCAGGTTCAGCAACGCCGCACGGACACGGTCGGCGAACTGTTCCGCGTCGCCGCAGGCCTTGTTGTCGCTATCGTCGTTCAGACGCACCAACAGCGCATCCCTGTCCGCCGCCAGCGTCGCGAGCCACGCGGGCGCCTTGCAGTCGGCGGGCCACTGCTTCGCCATGTCCGCCAGCGCAAGCGCGACCGCCTCGCAGTTGATGTCCGCAAGCCGCCGCGCCAGCGCAAGGCGCGCGCCCGTCAGATTGGATGCGCGGGCGATGCCCCACTTGGCGGAGAGACGCGCCTCGATGCCCTCGCGCACATCCGTCGGCAACGCGGAATCGTACACCAGCACCTCGGCGATGTCGCCGCAGAAATAACGCTTGTCATTGCCGCTCGGCTCACGGTAATTGCCGAGCGCGGACGGCCAGTTGATTGGCACTGCAGATACGGCCGTGACCACGTGCGCCTCGCCACGCGTCTCCGCATTCGCCTCCTGCTGGATGCCGTTGACGAAGAGCCGCCCCACGTTCCCGTTCCCGCGCGTCCCCGGGAAATCACCCGATGCGCCGGGGTAACGCCAGCAGGTGGTTGACTTCTCCGTGCGAAGCCCATCGTCACCACCCTTCTGCCCCCACACGCTCCCGTGATCCGGGCCGGGGCTGATTCGCGCGACGATGAACACCGTCTGCATCGGCGCGGAAAAATCCGTCGCGAGGCACGTCGAACGCTTCCCCCCGAACGCCACGCCCCCGCGGCCGCCGAACGCATCAGGGTTGAACGCAGGCCGCGCCCCCGCCGCATCCTGCGCGAACGCGACGGCCCGCCCGTCCGCGTCACGCCACACCGCCACGCCACCGCCCTCGACGGCCAGCGACTCCTGCGCCGACGCATCCAGATGGTAAACGACATTCTGCGCCGCCGCCGCAAAACCGACGAGAGCCAATCCCCCTAATATGATGAAACGTTTCATATCGCCCCTCTCAAATCCATTTTAACGGATTCGGTTAGTATGCCACAAACGGAAGAGGATGTATAGCGTGTTTTTGGAGGAACATCCTAGGATTCTGTGAAGGCTCTTGTCTAGTTAAGGATTAAATTTGTAACACATTTTTGCATAGGATGTCAAACAAATCCTGCCCCTTGTTATTGAACCTGAACTCACACTCCTTGAGGTACAGCACGAACCTCGCCGAGGCGATGCCGTTGAACTTCGCCAGCCGCCGCTTGGCGTAGCTCCAGAAGCTCTCGATGCCGTTGACGTGGCACTTGCCCCGCGCGAACTCGTCCCGCGAGTGGAACACCCTGTAGTGGTCGTAGCCGTTCAGGATCAGCCCGTCGTACGCGCCCCACCCGTCGGTGTAGACCGTCGCGTTTTCCAGTATCCTGCCTTGGATAATGGGCATCAGCTCCTCTTTGGAGCAGCTTCTGACGACGGTCAGGAACACCTGCCCGCCCCGCTTCAGCACGCCGAACACGGGCGTCTTGCCCGCCGCGCCGCGCCCCCGTTTCCCGCGAACCCTCCTCGCCCCGAAGTAGCTCTCGTCAAGCTCTATCTCCCCGGCAAAGGGCATCAGCGCCTGATGCTGGTACTCCAGGATGCGCTCGCGGAAAAGGGTGAAATAACGTTCCGCCGTGTGCCGGTTGTATCCCAGCAGCAGCGCCGTCTTGCCCGCCGTGATGTCCACGCAAAAGCACATCAGAATTTTTTTCACCCTGTACCTGCTTAATCGCCAACGTTTTTGCATAGTTTAAGGATACTCCAAAATCCTTAACTAGACAAGAGCCTCTGTGAAATACAAATTTCACTGGAGGGCGAGCGTCCTCCATCGTGAAATCTGTATTTTGCAGGACACTAGATGTCGTCCGTGAAGGCGGCGGCGGTGGGGGAAAGGTCTTTCAGCTTGCGGCTCGGGGTTGTCTCGACGCTCCGGATGAAGTCCGCAAGGCGCGCCGCCTCCCGGCCGGGGTTGCGCCACCAGTTGGTGCTCCAGACGCGGTGGAACACGAAGCCGTAATTCTCCAGCATCTTTTTCCGGTGCAGGTCGTAGAGGTAGGCCTCGCGGCAGGAATGGTGCTTTGCGCCGTCGCACTCGATGGCGACCTTCGGCACGCCTCTCGTTTGGGGGTCGTAGGCGACATCGATTTTGAACCCGGCGAACTGGAGGTGCGGCGTGAGCTTGTCCGCGCCGAGATGCGCGGCGAGGCCGCGGTAAACTTCCGCTTCAAACGGCGCCGCGTGTTTTTCCGCGTCGCCCGGCCCGAGCGCGGCCATGGCGGATGCGTTCTCCGCGAGCGCGGCAAGGACGGCCTGGCGCGAGGCGTCGTCCGAGCCGCTGGTGGCCTTGCAGTAGGCGAGGTAGGCGTAGAGCACGGCCCGTTTGTTGTTGGCGCCTTCCGCCGCCAGATGCTCCTTGTAGCCGAGGAATACCTGCTCGGGTATGGAGGTGCAGCAATAGACCTTATACTTCGCCCGCGTGACGATCACGTTCAGCAGCTTGTAGCCTTTGGAGTGGTTGATCGGCCCGAAGCGCTGGGCGAACTTCCCGTCCTTCCCCGGCCCGTAGGTCGTCGAGAGGATGATGACGTCGCGCTCGTCGCCTTGGATGTTCTCCAGGTTTTTCACGAACAGCCCGTTCTCTTCCATCTCCTGTATCTTGGCGTTGAAGTCCGCGTACGCCGGGGATTTCTGGCGGTTCAGGATTTTCCCTTTGATCAGGTTGCGTTGCGCGATGTTGAACGTGGCGATGCCGACCGAGGGGTATTTCCCGCTTGGCAGGCGGTGGATGTTCTTTTCAAGGATCGACAGCACCGAGTCGGCCTCCGCTTCGTTGGCGTGGTCAACGAAAATCCCGTTCACGGGGATGTATTTGACGGGGACGTAATCGAAGGTGCTGGGGAGCGGGCTCAGCCGCTGGTTGTAAAACGCGTGGTTGGAGAAGTCAATCAGGTACGGGTGGCGCGAACGGTAATGGAAGTCCAGGTGCTGCTTGGTGAATTTCAGCTCCAGTCCGAAATCGAGCAGGGACTCGCAGGAGAGCAGGATGTCGTCCTTGTCGATCTTCACTTGGTCGGGCTCTTCCTCGTCCAGGTCGTCCTCGTCCTCGACCGCGCCGTCGAACACCTTGCTGAAATAGTTGGAGGGCGGCATCTGGTGCTCGTCGCCGGCGATGACGACCTGCTTGCCTTTGAGGATGGCGGGGAGGTTGTCTTCGATGCGCAGCTGGCTGGCCTCGTCGAACATCACGATGTCGAAGTACCGGTTCATCCCCTTGAACAGGTTGCTCGCGACATCCGGCGAGGTCAGTATAACCGGGAAGAACGTCGAGAACAGGCCGGGGTCTGCCTGAACCATCTGCCGCAGCGAGAGGCGCTTGAAGCGGTGGCTGCTCCGTTTGTTGTACAGGTTCTCCACGGTCACGCCGTTGTGCTTCTGCTCGAACTCCCGCGCGGCGTCGATCTGCTTCGAGAACCAAAAGTCCCTGATGAATTTCAGCTGCTTCTTCCCGATGTCGCCGAGCGCGGCCTCGAGCTGCTGATGCTCCTCGTCGTTTGTCGGCAGGTCCGTTGTGGCGGTGCTGACCAGCAATGCGTTCAGGTAGAAAATCAAAAACGTTTTCCGCCAGTCCGCCTTTGCCTTTAACGCGTCCACGACGGTCCGCTCGGGTTCCGACAGCCCGTTGTAGAACTGGAGCCATCTGAACTCAACCGTGAAGAGGTCTTTGTCCGCGTTGAAATAACCGCGCTTGGCGTTGATGGCGGCCTCCACGGCGTTGACGAGCGCGCGGAAATCCGTTGCTTTCAGCGCATCCTTCTGCCAGCCGTCCGCATTGGCCTTGGCCTGCAAATCGCCGGCCGCCTTTTGGAGCGCCGGGAGGCTTTTCAATGCGAGCGTGCCGGGATTGACCCCGAGCAGGTTCATCTGCTGAAACTCGCTTTGGATTTTCGCGTCGAACCCGCTTTTGACGCCATCCATGCCGGCCATCACGGACGCCAAGGAATTGTGCCTCGCTTCGAGCTTGCCGGTGAACGCAAAGGCATCAAGGTCCTTCGCGCGTTTCAGGTGGTTTTCGAGTTTCAGGAAATCGCCTTGCAACGCCAGATAGTTGGCGCGGTTCTGCTTCTTGGCCTTTGAGAAGAGCGACTGGAGCAGATAACCGAAACCCGCAATCTTCGCTTCGTCGGCAAAATCCGGCTCATCCCTTGCGGTGTCCCAGACGGCGTCTATCCGCGCCTTCATCTGGCGGGCCGCTTCAATCTGCTGATTGAGCTCGTCCTGCCGCAGGGCAACATACTCGCCCCTGACGACCTCTTCCAGCGCCCTCATCTGCTCAAGCTGTTTTGCGTAACAATCAAAATCGTCGTGTATGGCCTGCTCGATGGCGTAGGGGTTGTCCCCGGCCAGCTTTCGGGGATTGAGGAACGACATGTTTTCAATCGGCAGGAAGTCCGCATACAGCGGCTGGCCTTTCCGCACAAGGTCGAGGAGCCCGCTTAACTCTTGCGCGGAATAGGTGAACGCATGTTTCCCGATGCTTAATGCGCAGTCATCCGCATTCGTCTTCAGCTCCGCCAGCAGGTCCCCCACGACATCCGTCCACGACTTCCCGCCGAGCAGCGGCTGCGCGAGTTTCCGGTGCCTGGCGTTGATGCTCGTGATGAGGGCTTCCGCCTTCCTGACGATGTTGTCCAGCGGCGTCTTCGAATACGTGTAGCGCTGCCTCCTGTACTCCGCGTTGTCGATGCGCCCCCGCACGGAATCCACGACCGCCCTGCGGTCCTTCACGATGTCCCGGATCAAGACGCAATGGGTGTCCAGCCCTTTCTCGGCGAGGGCGCTGTGCAGCACCTCGAGCGCGGTGCGCTTCTCGCAGACGACGATCGTCCGCTTGTTGTTCTCCAGCGCGTTGATGAGGACGGCCGTGAGCGTCTGGCTTTTCCCCGTCCCCGGCGGCCCTTGGATGAGGATGTTCCGCGCGGTCTCCAGCGCATGGAGGATGCTCTGCTGCGAGGGGTCCGTCTCCACGGACGAAATCGGCTGGAACGAATGCCCCGCCAAATCATCCAGCGGGAGGTCAGCCGCCGTGAGCGCCATGAGGCCGTCGTAATCGTCGATGATGTTCTGCTTCTGCACCTCGAAAATCGAGAACAGCCCCGCAAACTCGATGAACGCGTTCGCCGAGTTTGCGAGGAGCCTTTCGTAATGCGCCTTGTCGCCGATGGGGGCAACGCGCTCCAGCTGCTGCCTGAACGTCCCCGCCAGGTCCTCGGGCGACGTGGTGTTCAGCGTCCTGACGAGCTTGGCGCAGATTTCGACCAGCTCCTCCTTGCTGATCAGGCCGTCATCCAGCATCTCCCCCGGTATCGGCTCGATCTCCACGCTCAACTCGCTTTGCAGGTGGTTGACCAGGACCTCGTTGATGTAGATGGGGTCATCCTCGTTCCGCAGGATCTCCCACGTGTTGAACTCGCGCGTCGGCCTGATCCGCAAGCTCCAGATCAGGACCGGCGCGACCGCCAGCTTGTTGTCCGCCGTGTCGCGCCGCGCGAGGATGGGGAACCCGAACCCGAACGTGTTGATGCCCTTCTCGGACTCGATCGCCTCGGTCTGGTTGATGAGCTCCTCGAACGCCTTGGTGATCTTGACCAGATGGGACTGCTCCTCCTTGGGCAGCGCGCTCAGGTCCGGGACGTTACCCTTCCACGTGACCTTGAATTTCAGCGGCTGCTCCGAGAGCAACGCGTTGATGAACTTGGCGGGCAGCCCCTCGTCGATGTGAGAGAGCCTGTTCAGGTCGAACTTGTAGCGCGAGTTGGCAGGGATGGCGTTCAGGTGCACGCCCCTGCGGTTGCCGATTTTCAGCCGCTTCTGAAGTTCCGCCAACAGTTTCCCAGTCAATAGCATATCCGAAATCCCCAAGAGTTGATGCATCAATATACCGCAAGGCAGGTCACGCGCACAAGGACAAAAGAAACCGCGCACGGCAAAGGCGTGGCTCGCCGCCAACGCCACCAACATGGCGTGGGCGCTCACCCTGCCGACTCCCGACTCCTGACTCCGAAATGCCCCCTGAAAAATGTGCTTGCATTTCCTTCGGGGGCAGTGTATCTTTTACACCCTCGCCTCTTTTAAGGCGGGGGCGTAGCGCGGGGCCGGGGGCCATGCTTGCCGTTGTGTTTCAGGTTGTGCATCGCTGTGTATTGTCGCAGAGTCGGAATAGCCAAGTTGGCGCTTTTTTGAGTGCCTACCATTTTTGATGCGGGAGTATATGGGATGCGCCGCGCTATGTGGCGTATTCTGTGTCATGTGTTAATAGAGTTTTGGCTAACTCCGATTCTGCATGTGTGAGTATGCCACTTATGGTGAGTGGCGCGTAAAAAAACGGGAGGGGTTATGGCGGAAAGGTTTATTGCAGTGGCGGAGTCGGTCGGGCGCGGGCTGGCGGTTGCGGGGTATGTGGTGGTGGCGGTCTCGCTGGCGGTGGCCTTCGCGGCGCGGCTGTGGGAGTCGGGGCTGGCGGGGGAGATGTGGCGGGAGTTCGTCGTGGCGGCGCGGAGGCGGGACGCGTGGGTGTGGGCGCTTATCACGGTGGGCCTGTCGCTGTGCGCGCAGAAGCGGGGCCCGGCGGAGTGGCTGGAGGAGTGGCGCGAAAGGGCGCAGGGCGGCGGGGCGCAAGCTGAGGGCGGGTTCCCCGGCGGGCCGCAGAGGGGCGGCGCCGAGGGCGGGGGGCGCGTGGTGTTCCAGTCGGGGGTGCCGCTGGCGGGGCCGCTGCCGGGCGTGGCGGTGCGGTGCGTGATGCTCTCCTGCAACGGGGCGGCGGAGGACCTGGCGACGCTGCTGGACGCGCCGGAGGCCGCGCGGCTGAGGATGGCGGCGGAGGGCGGGCTGGAGCCTTGGATGGACCCGGCGGAGGCGTCGCTGACGGGGCAGTTCGCGCTGCCGTCCTGGGGGCCTGAGATGTGGCGGGTGGTGACGGTTGACCTCGGGGGCGCCGTGCCGCTGGGCGACCTGCTCTTCGGGGACGCGGCGGGGCTCGGGGAGTGGGCGCGGCAGTGGCGGGGGGAGATCGCGGAGGCGGTGTTCTTCGACGACATCCCGGGCGACGGCGCGCGCGCGGGCGTGGCCAACTGGCTGGCGGCGCGGCGGGGCGCGGGGCGGCTCTACCCCGCGACGGCGGCCGAGCGCGGCGCGGCGATCGCGGCGGGCCTGAACTCCGGTGTTGACTGGGCGACGGTGATTATCGTAAGATAGGGGGCGTGATGAAGATGGAATATCCAATATCCAGCACGGAACATCCAATGTCCAAGTTGAATGCGCTCCGGGTGCGGCCCCGCGCCCGCGCCTCTCACCTTTTACCTTTCACCTCTCACCTTTTACCTTTTACATTTTACCTATTACCTATCACCTATCACCTATTACTTCTCACCTGCTCCCTGCCGCCTCTGGCGGCCCTGGCGCAGGGCCTGCCGCAGTGGTACATCGACAAGGGCTGGCCCACAGAGGACACCGTGGGCGACGGCATCCCGGACGAGTGGAAGCGGCGCACCTTCGCGCCGAGGGACGCGGACGGCAACTTCCTGCCGAGCGCGCACCTCGACCGGGACAACGACGGCCTGACGGACCTGGAGGAGTTCTGGTACGGCAGCGACCCGCGCACCGCCTCGACCATGGGCGACTTCTGGCTCGACTCCGAGAAGCGCGCGCACGGCCTCGGCGCGTGGGGCAAGGTCACCTCGACCGTCTCCTTCGCGCAGTGGCAGGCGTGGTCCGGCCTTGACGAGGCCGCCTGGCGCCGCGCCACGCGCCCCTCCGCCGACGGCCTCACCGGCGCGTTCGCCGGCTTCGCCCTCAGCACCCAGCCCTACGCCGCCGAAGCGGGCACCGTGGACTTCTGGCTCGAGTACCGCGCCGACCGCCACACGCTCCTCACCCTCTCCGACGCGCTCGCGACGAACACGTTCCCGCTCGCCAAGGGCGAGGGCCGCGCGCGCCTGCGCGTCGCCTACGGCGGCCCCGCCGCGCTCACCATGGACCCCGCCCCCGGCACGCTCGCCGACACCCCCGGCGCCACCAACGGCCTGTGGCTCTGCGAGATGAAGGTCAAACCCTTCCGCCCCAACACCGTCGTATTCAACGACGGCGACACCCCGCCGCCCCCGCAAGGGGGTTTCGACAGCGTGGACGCCATCATCATCACCGCCGCCCCCACCAACGCCGTCCACAGCCTCGAGCCCCCCGAGCCTACGCGCGACGGCCCGCCCACGCGCTGGCCCACCGTCACGCTCCTCCCCGGTTACGTATCCCAAGGCGTGACCATGCTCAGCGACGGCTGGTACTGCGTCTCCGGCGACGCCTGCGGCGACTGCGCGTGGCCCACCAACGGCATGATCGAGGCCGCGGCCGGGATGCCCGCCAGCACCCTCGGCGCGACGCTTCCGGTCATCAGCAAGCAGGCCGCGTGGAATCTCCTCACGACGCCCGAGCTCAAATACGAGGTCACCGTCACCCAGAAGGTCTTCAGCGCGGGCTACCCGTCCCTCTTCGGCAGCTTCGCCTTCCGCGTCCGCCCCTGCGGCGCCCTCCACCACGGCCCCGAGGTGCGCGGCGCCGAGCACATCCTCAACCCCACCCACGAGCCCGGCCACTTCCCGACCACCACCTGCGGCGCCGCCGGGTGCCTCTGCTCCGGCGCGTCGCTCACCCACGTCGGCTTCGACCACGCCAAGGTCAACACGCGCAACCTCAACCACCCCGACGAGTCAGCGGAGGACAAGAAACATCTGCACTGCCTCGGCATCATCTACAGCGGCAATACGACCAACCTGCTGGACTTCACCGAGAGTTTCGGGCTGGACATCACCAACCGCGTCAAGTGGGAGGTCAACGGGAAAACGCAGACCGGACACACGCTGAAAATAGGCTCAGAACCCAAAGACCTCGACCCAAAAATTTTTCGCATTAAGCTACTGGAGAAAGAGTCGGGCGACGTGTGGGACAGGTTCATCCTCGTGGTCAACAACCGCAAGACGAAATCCGAATTCGATGGCTGGTATGACGGGAACAAAACGAACACGGCGTGGCTGGCGGAACTGCCTGCGGCGTATGTGGCGCTTTCGAACCGAGTCGGAAGCACGAGTTTCTATAACCCAGAGCCTTCGACTACAAATTTGTGGTGCGCTCCCGATGAGCCTGGACAATATATGCACCATGCAGCAAAATGGCAAATGCGGTCAGAAAAAACACCCGGCAACCATGGACACCAGACATGCTATGATGACGCGGGGAAGATTATCCTTAACGGGGTGAGCGCAGGAACGGCAGATTTTAGTTCTCCTAGATGGCATACCTTCAGACCACACGTCCGCGAAGATGTTGACCCCTTTGTCCGCGCCCTTCAACTTGACGGAAACCCTTGTACTCGATCTTGGGACGCTCTGACTCATGCACTGATACATGACGGGGAAAACCTCGTCAAGTACCGTGAATGCCGTCCGGCAGTTCCCAACGATAAACCCATGTTAAATCCGGGGGAACTCCCGTAGCCATTGATGAGAAAGGAAATCACTATGAAACGATTGATTATTCTGTTTTTGCTTTCGGCGCAATCTGTTTGGGGGCAGAACCCCGTGCCGGATTTGTCTTGGACGTTCCAGTGGGGGACAAATACGGCCGGGATGCTCTTTGAGGACGCCGCTTTGGCCATGCCGGTCAAAGCGGTCATACGGGATGACATCAAAAGGGTTTACCAGCTTAACCCGCAGTCAAACGCAACATTCCGTTTGTACTTGCCAAGTGAGGAGGAACATGGGAAATACACAGGCGTTTTCCAGTTCGAGAGGTCAATGGCTTGCCCGAAGGACATCCACAGTTTGGATTACTGCATCTATGGGGGGACGAACTATTACGCCATTACGGAATCCATCAGCACTATCTATTCTGAAAAAATAGCATTGACGAACCAGCATCATGCGGCAATCGGGAGCCTTTCCAACTTCCTGCACACTGTCAACCATGTGTCGGTTGGCAATACCACGCCAGTGGAATTTGCTCAAATGTGGTGGCGGTTCAAGAAAGGACGCGCGGGCGCGTTGGCTGATGACACTGTTGAGAGTTTTACGGAGGGCATCCAATCCATGAGCGAAGACCGTTACTATTGCTTGTCGTTGCTTTCGGTTTGGGAAAGGCCGCCGTCATATTGGAGTGTGCCTTCCGCAAAACCGCTTGTGGTGGGTTGCACCATAAAAGCACTACCCAGAGCTGGCAACGGCAACTCCGACGGGATAGAAATGGATGCCGTGTATAAGGATGGGCAATGGCGGTTTGTCGCATGGGAATAGAATATCGTCCCAGCCATGCGGAGGAGCAATACCAGAAAACGGAGCATTGCCTCGGCATCGTGTGGGGCAACGGCGGCTCAACGAACCTCTTCAACCTGCTCTGCACCGACGGCTTCACCGACGACATCCGCACCAACCTCTACTTCACCTCGCAGGTCAACGCCAAGGGCGCGAAGGCCGAGGTCGCAAAACACACCCTGCCCTTCGGCGCGAAACCCAAGGACATGGACCCCCGCATTTTCCACGTCGAACTCCGCCACCGAGGGAACCCCGGCGAGGTTTTTGACAGGCTGTGGGTTGCCGTCAACGCACCCGAGACACTGGCGAGTTATAACGCATGGGTCGCCGCCAACGCCACCAACATGGCCTGGACGCTTACCCTGCCACAGGTGTTTGAATCGATAGAAATCAAGAACGGAGAGGCAGTCCGTCCTGAGCCAAACCGCCCGCGCCAATAGGTAACCCCGAAAAGACTCAATTCATTCCTCCACCATGATGCCTCATTTGATATACGATCGTATCCCGTGGGTGATGACCACGGGCATCAGGCGACATACGATGCCCACGGCAACGTGATCAAAAAGGGCGTTGCCGCAGGGACGGCCGACCGTGTTTCGACGGTGAATGAGGCGGGGTTCTCTGTGCCGAGTTTGGGGCATCAGACCCAAGACGTGCAACCGTTCATCCGCGCGTTGCAACTGGACGGGAACCCGTGTTTGAGGAAAACCAAGAGTGGGTTCATAGCAGACATAACCCGCCCCATGATTTATCAAGGAACGAATCTTACCAATTACATCGAGTGTCGCCCTGTGAGTCCTACAGGAATGCGCCCGAGACCATAAGGAAGGAGAAAACCATGAAACGTCTCATATCAGTGTGCTGTGTTAGTTTGCCCCTTTTGGGGTTAGCCCAGACGGCGCAGGTTCATATCGCAGGGAGTGACTATCCCGTTGTGTTCGCGGACATGAACCTTACAGGCAATGTCAAGCAACGTATCGTTGCTGAAATGACGACAGCCTTTTCACTCGGCTATCCCTTTGACGACCTGAAGGGGCAGGAAATAGAAACGGGAGTCTTCCAGCTGAACGAAGACACGGCCATCTTCTGGGAAGAACAAAAGGCGGTTTCCCTTGCGGACAAAGGCAACGGAAAGAGCATACAGGTCGGCAAGGCTTTGTCGGACAAATACCTGCAAGCCTTCGCATGGATGGACACCCATTCGAACACGGTTCAAAAAGCGCAGGCGTTTGTGGCGACACTGAACAGTCCTGACTTACTTTCAAAACCTTTTCCGGTATTGTTGGGCATGTTGCATTTTGACCCGTTATCGGACATGGAAGAGAATGATCCCCCCAGTGATTTTAAGATACGGGGTATGTTCCAAAAGGATTTCCACCCTTATAAATATCTTGGAGTTACGGTATCGAGCTTCTATTTTAAACCGGTTCCAGAACTAGGGGGTAAGGAAATCCCCTTGCTTCTCCTTTTCGCCGTTGATAAATCAGGGCCGGTTCCACCAGCAACGGTATGTCCTCTCCCGATTGGCTTCTACAAAGGGAAGTGGGGGTTTGGCAACTTCCCTGCCCCGTTCAACATCCCCTGATTATCTACGCCCTTGCCTGTGTCAAGGCAGTTGCCTTGACCAGTATTTGGAATGCCGCCCTGCCACACCGACAGGGACACGCCCAAGACAGTAAAGGAGAAGGACAATGAAGAAACTGCATTATGTTGTTGCCATGCTATGCTTACCCTTTTGGGGGCAAGCGCAAACAGTACAGGTTCGTATAGCAGAAACAAACTATCCTGCCATATTTACCGATGCTAGCCTGTCGGTAACGAACCAACAGCGTATCGCCGCTGACCTCACGCTCGTCTTTTCTCTAGCCTCTTCATTTGATAGGCTGAAGGGGAGGTTGGGAGGCGAGGAAGGGGTTTTCGAGCCGAACATCGACGTGTCGATGTTCTGTTTGAGCGAGTGGAACGATGGCATTCTCCTTATTGACCAAGGCAATCAAAAAAGTGTACGGGTACAGAAAACGGCATCGGACTTATACCTTCGTTCCTTCGCCCTGATAGAGGCTCATTCAAACGCCGTCCGGGCGGCGCATGAGTTTGTGACGATGCTGAACCACACCAACCTGCTCGCACAATCAATACAGGTACTTCGGAATTTATATCACGTTGCGCCGTTATCGGACATAGAAGAAGAAGATTTTACCGATGATGAAGTCTTGAGACGTGTCGCAGAAAGACAAAATTACAAATACCCTGAGATTAGCGTGCGGAATTTCTTTTTACAACGAATTCCCGAGCTCGATGATGCGGAAGTGCTTGTAACATGCCTTTACATGATTGAGAAAGCAGATCCGTCACTGGAAAAAATCTATGGCATTCCGATTGATTTTTATAAAGGGAGATGGGGATTGGGACGGTCTCCCTTGGACATACAGAGGTCTGAAATCGTGGAGTAGCGACCATGAAGAAGCTACACCGTATCGTATTGTTGTCTTGTGCAGCTTTGCCGTTTTTGGGGCAAGCCCAGACCGCACAAGTCCATATCGCAGGAAGCGCCTACCCTGTGCTGTTCGCAGACACGAACCTTACGAGTAAAGTTAAGCAACGTATTGCTGACGACTTGACCATCGCCTTCTCTCCTGCCCCTTCGTTTGAGAGGGCAATGGGGGGGGATGAAGTGGAGGCGACAACTCCTTTGCCGGGCGGAGACACTGCCGTCACTAGTTTTATAGGGCGTGATTATTGGGAAGGGGCTTTCGGACCGAGCCGTAACCATTCCATGCTCTGTTTCGACGAGATTCGGGAGGGTATTTACCTTGTGGACTACAACGGCCAGAAAAGCGTGCGGATAGATAAGGTCGCGTCCAGTAATTACCTGCACACATTCGCGCTGATGAAGGCGCACTCAAACGCTGTCGCAAAAGCGCATGAGTTTGTGGAGGCTCTAAAGAACCCCAACCTGGCTTCAGAGCCTCTGCAAGTGCTGAAAGATATGCACCATGCGTTGCCGTTGAAAGAGACGGACGACGACACCTACCGCGGGTTCGCGAGAGAGACGCAGAAATGCAAAAACCTCGAGCTTTGCGCGCTGAACTTCTCTTTGCAGATGTGTCCCGAACTCAGCGACCAGAAGGTGCTTGTGGCGGTGCAATTTTCACTGTACCAGTCCGACCCGTCAAAGCTCCACGGTTTTCCGATTATCTTCCATAACGGCAGATGGGGGTTCGGGAAATACTGGTGACGACCATGGGGGCTAAAACCGTGCTCGGCGGCGACGGCTGGTTCTGCATCTCCGACGCCTACTGCGTTTCGGGCTGCTGCGCGTGGCCCACCTACGGCATGATCGGATGCGACGCGCTCACCCTCTCCATGCACAACCTGCAACCGGCCGACCCCATCATGCCCAAGCAGGACGCGTGGCAGATATTCTGCGACCGCCAGCCCTGCGCCGAGTGCGTCATCACGCAGACGCTCAGCCACGCGGCCTTCCCCCCCATCTACAGCAAGGTCATCTTCCGCGTCCGCCAGTGCGGCGCGCTAAGCGACGGCGTCCGCGGCGCGGAGAGCGACCCCGCCCACACCCCCGCCTACTACCCCCACGCCGCCTGCCACGGCATCCAGTGCGAATGCCTCGGCGCCCCCGTCTGGCTCGTCGGCTTCGACCACGCAAAGGTCAACACGCGCAACCTCTCCGTCATCGCCAGCCACGCGGAGGAACAATACCAAAACACGAGCCACTGCCTCGGCATCGTGTGGGGCGACGGCGGCTCGACGAACCTCTTCAACCTGCTCTGCACCGACGGCTTCACTGACGACATCCGCACCAACCTCTACTTCACCTCGCAGGTCAACGCCAAGGGAGCGAAGGCCGAAGTTCAAAACCACATCCTGCCCTTCGGCGCGAAACCAAAAGACATGGAGCCACGGATTTTCCACGTCGAGCTGCGCCACCGCGAGAAAGGCGCCAACGTCCTCGACAGGCTCTGGGTCACGGTCAACTCCCTCGAAACGCTCACGAATTACAACAACTGGGTCGCCGCCAACGCCACCAACATGGCGTGGGCGCTCACCCTGGCGCCCCCCGACTCCTGACTCCGAAATGCCCCCTGAAAAATGTGCTTGCATTTCCTTCGGGGGCAGTGTATCTTTTACACCCTCGCCTCTTTTAAGGCGGGGGCGTAGCGCGGGGCCGGGGGCCATGCTTGCCGTTGTGTTTCAGGTTGTGCATCGCTGTGTATTGTCGCAGAGTCGGAATAGCCAAGTTGGCGCTTTTTTGAGTGCCTACCATTTTTGATGCGGGAGTATATGGGATGCGCCGCGCTATGTGGCGTATTCTGTGTCATGTGTTAATAGAGTTTTGGCTAACTCCGATTCTGCATGTGTGAGTATGCCACTTATGGTGAGTGGCGCGTAAAAAAACGGGAGGGGTTATGGCGGAAAGGTTTATTGCAGTGGCGGAGTCGGTCGGGCGCGGGCTGGCGGTTGCGGGGTATGTGGTGGTGGCGGTCTCGCTGGCGGTGGCCTTCGCGGCGCGGCTGTGGGAGTCGGGGCTGGCGGGGGAGATGTGGCGGGAGTTCGTCGTGGCGGCGCGGAGGCGGGACGCGTGGGTGTGGGCGCTTATCACGGTGGGCCTGTCGCTGTGCGCGCAGAAGCGGGGCCCGGCGGAGTGGCTGGAGGAGTGGCGCGAAAGGGCGCAGGGCGGCGGGGCGCAAGCTGAGGGCGGGTTCCCCGGCGGGCCGCAGAGGGGCGGCGCCGAGGGCGGGGGGCGCGTGGTGTTCCAGTCGGGGGTGCCGCTGGCGGGGCCGCTGCCGGGCGTGGCGGTGCGGTGCGTGATGCTCTCCTGCAACGGGGCGGCGGAGGACCTGGCGACGCTGCTGGACGCGCCGGAGGCCGCGCGGCTGAGGATGGCGGCGGAGGGCGGGCTGGAGCCTTGGATGGACCCGGCGGAGGCGTCGCTGACGGGGCAGTTCGCGCTGCCGTCCTGGGGGCCTGAGATGTGGCGGGTGGTGACGGTTGACCTCGGGGGCGCCGTGCCGCTGGGCGACCTGCTCTTCGGGGACGCGGCGGGGCTCGGGGAGTGGGCGCGGCAGTGGCGGGGGGAGATCGCGGAGGCGGTGTTCTTCGACGACATCCCGGGCGACGGCGCGCGCGCGGGCGTGGCCAACTGGCTGGCGGCGCGGCGGGGCGCGGGGCGGCTCTACCCCGCGACGGCGGCCGAGCGCGGCGCGGCGATCGCGGCGGGCCTGAACTCCGGTGTTGACTGGGCGACGGTGATTATCGTAAGATAGGGGGCGTGATGAAGATGGAATATCCAATATCCAGCACGGAACATCCAATGTCCAAGTTGAATGCGCTCCGGGTGCGGCCCCGCGCCCGCGCCTCTCACCTTTTACCTTTCACCTCTCACCTTTTACCTTTTACATTTTACCTATTACCTATCACCTATCACCTATTACTTCTCACCTGCTCCCTGCCGCCTCTGGCGGCCCTGGCGCAGGGCCTGCCGCAGTGGTACATCGACAAGGGCTGGCCCACAGAGGACACCGTGGGCGACGGCATCCCGGACGAGTGGAAGCGGCGCACCTTCGCGCCGAGGGACGCGGACGGCAACTTCCTGCCGAGCGCGCACCTCGACCGGGACAACGACGGCCTGACGGACCTGGAGGAGTTCTGGTACGGCAGCGACCCGCGCACCGCCTCGACCATGGGCGACTTCTGGCTCGACTCCGAGAAGCGCGCGCACGGCCTCGGCGCGTGGGGCAAGGTCACCTCGACCGTCTCCTTCGCGCAGTGGCAGGCGTGGTCCGGCCTTGACGAGGCCGCCTGGCGCCGCGCCACGCGCCCCTCCGCCGACGGCCTCACCGGCGCGTTCGCCGGCTTCGCCCTCAGCACCCAGCCCTACGCCGCCGAAGCGGGCACCGTGGACTTCTGGCTCGAGTACCGCGCCGACCGCCACACGCTCCTCACCCTCTCCGACGCGCTCGCGACGAACACGTTCCCGCTCGCCAAGGGCGAGGGCCGCGCGCGCCTGCGCGTCGCCTACGGCGGCCCCGCCGCGCTCACCATGGACCCCGCCCCCGGCACGCTCGCCGACACCCCCGGCGCCACCAACGGCCTGTGGCTCTGCGAGATGAAGGTCAAACCCTTCCGCCCCAACACCGTCGTATTCAACGACGGCGACACCCCGCCGCCCCCGCAAGGGGGTTTCGACAGCGTGGACGCCATCATCATCACCGCCGCCCCCACCAACGCCGTCCACAGCCTCGAGCCCCCCGAGCCTACGCGCGACGGCCCGCCCACGCGCTGGCCCACCGTCACGCTCCTCCCCGGTTACGTATCCCAAGGCGTGACCATGCTCAGCGACGGCTGGTACTGCGTCTCCGGCGACGCCTGCGGCGACTGCGCGTGGCCCACCAACGGCATGATCGAGGCCGCGGCCGGGATGCCCGCCAGCACCCTCGGCGCGACGCTTCCGGTCATCAGCAAGCAGGCCGCGTGGAATCTCCTCACGACGCCCGAGCTCAAATACGAGGTCACCGTCACCCAGAAGGTCTTCAGCGCGGGCTACCCGTCCCTCTTCGGCAGCTTCGCCTTCCGCGTCCGCCCCTGCGGCGCCCTCCACCACGGCCCCGAGGTGCGCGGCGCCGAGCACATCCTCAACCCCACCCACGAGCCCGGCCACTTCCCGACCACCACCTGCGGCGCCGCCGGGTGCCTCTGCTCCGGCGCGTCGCTCACCCACGTCGGCTTCGACCACGCCAAGGTCAACACGCGCAACCTCAACCACCCCGACGAGTCAGCGGAGGACAAGAAACATCTGCACTGCCTCGGCATCATCTACAGCGGCAATACGACCAACCTGCTGGACTTCACCGAGAGTTTCGGGCTGGACATCACCAACCGCGTCAAGTGGGAGGTCAACGGGAAAACGCAGACCGGACACACGCTGAAAATAGGCTCAGAACCCAAAGACCTCGACCCAAAAATTTTTCGCATTAAGCTACTGGAGAAAGAGTCGGGCGACGTGTGGGACAGGTTCATCCTCGTGGTCAACAACCGCAAGACGAAATCCGAATTCGATGGCTGGTATGACGGGAACAAAACGAACACGGCGTGGCTGGCGGAACTGCCTGCGGCGTATGTGGCGCTTTCGAACCGAGTCGGAAGCACGAGTTTCTATAACCCAGAGCCTTCGACTACAAATTTGTGGTGCGCTCCCGATGAGCCTGGACAATATATGCACCATGCAGCAAAATGGCAAATGCGGTCAGAAAAAACACCCGGCAACCATGGACACCAGACATGCTATGATGACGCGGGGAAGATTATCCTTAACGGGGTGAGCGCAGGAACGGCAGATTTTAGTTCTCCTAGATGGCATACCTTCAGACCACACGTCCGCGAAGATGTTGACCCCTTTGTCCGCGCCCTTCAACTTGACGGAAACCCTTGTACTCGATCTTGGGACGCTCTGACTCATGCACTGATACATGACGGGGAAAACCTCGTCAAGTACCGTGAATGCCGTCCGGCAGTTCCCAACGATAAACCCATGTTAAATCCGGGGGAACTCCCGTAGCCATTGATGAGAAAGGAAATCACTATGAAACGATTGATTATTCTGTTTTTGCTTTCGGCGCAATCTGTTTGGGGGCAGAACCCCGTGCCGGATTTGTCTTGGACGTTCCAGTGGGGGACAAATACGGCCGGGATGCTCTTTGAGGACGCCGCTTTGGCCATGCCGGTCAAAGCGGTCATACGGGATGACATCAAAAGGGTTTACCAGCTTAACCCGCAGTCAAACGCAACATTCCGTTTGTACTTGCCAAGTGAGGAGGAACATGGGAAATACACAGGCGTTTTCCAGTTCGAGAGGTCAATGGCTTGCCCGAAGGACATCCACAGTTTGGATTACTGCATCTATGGGGGGACGAACTATTACGCCATTACGGAATCCATCAGCACTATCTATTCTGAAAAAATAGCATTGACGAACCAGCATCATGCGGCAATCGGGAGCCTTTCCAACTTCCTGCACACTGTCAACCATGTGTCGGTTGGCAATACCACGCCAGTGGAATTTGCTCAAATGTGGTGGCGGTTCAAGAAAGGACGCGCGGGCGCGTTGGCTGATGACACTGTTGAGAGTTTTACGGAGGGCATCCAATCCATGAGCGAAGACCGTTACTATTGCTTGTCGTTGCTTTCGGTTTGGGAAAGGCCGCCGTCATATTGGAGTGTGCCTTCCGCAAAACCGCTTGTGGTGGGTTGCACCATAAAAGCACTACCCAGAGCTGGCAACGGCAACTCCGACGGGATAGAAATGGATGCCGTGTATAAGGATGGGCAATGGCGGTTTGTCGCATGGGAATAGAATATCGTCCCAGCCATGCGGAGGAGCAATACCAGAAAACGGAGCATTGCCTCGGCATCGTGTGGGGCAACGGCGGCTCAACGAACCTCTTCAACCTGCTCTGCACCGACGGCTTCACCGACGACATCCGCACCAACCTCTACTTCACCTCGCAGGTCAACGCCAAGGGCGCGAAGGCCGAGGTCGCAAACCACACCCTGCCCTTCGGCGCGAAACCCAAGGACATGGACCCCCGCATTTTCCACGTCGAGCTCCGCCACCGAGAGAGGGAAGAGATTTTCGACAGGCTCTGGGTTGTCATCAACGCCCCCGAAACTCACGCCAACTACACCAACCGGGTCGCCATCAACTCTACCAATATGGCGTGGACGCTCACCCTGCCCCCGCCGTTTGCTTCAATCATAGTTAATGGCAACACCCCTGTCGATCCAGAACCACCGATTGGTTTTTGGAATGATTCTGGCGTTTGGCATAAGCCTGAACCCAAGAACACGTATCTTCATCATAATGCTCCGTTTGAAATGCGGTCTAAACCTGTGACAGGAGGACACGGGCATCAGGCAATGTACGATACGAACGGTCTCTTAATTGAAACTACCATCGCGGCAGGGACGGCTGATTTTGTTTCGCCTGACGGTCCCAATAGCGCACGGCGTCACAGGAATTTCGATGTTTACCCGTACATCCGTGCTTTGCAGCTTGACGGGAATCCAGTCCGGTCGGTAAGTGCCGCCATCGGTCTTGGGGTCGTGGACGCCCCAACCAATCTCGACCGCCCCTGCATTTATCAGGGAGATTACACAGACTCATACATCGAAAGACGTCCAGTCTTGCCAACAGGAAAGAGGTAGCATGAAAACAAAACCACTAACGTTCATTCTTTTTTCAGCCGCAATGATGTTTCACGCCCCGCATTGCGCGGGGCAGAGCAACGTTGTGTATTACGGGGCAAACTCCAACGCGCTAAATGTCGCATTCGCAGACACGAGCCTTTCCGCAAAGGCGAAGGCCGCTATCACAGCTGACTTGAATCTCTGTTTACGGGAATGGGGGAAAACTAGTGACTTGCGTCTTGGGGACAAAAACACTGCCGGACAACTTTACAATTGGAAAACAAGCCCGCATTATCCAGAAGGGGTTATTGATTTCCCTGAAAACATTACCTCGGACGGGGCATCCGGCGTTGCCTTGCAGATAACCAAGGAACTTAGCGATGCCTACACCAATGCGTTCGCGTTTGTTGCTGCAAACAGTAATATTGTCGCCGCCGCTTATAAGTTTGTGACGCTCATTTCGTCAAACGGCTTTGCCGCCTCTGTCACACCTGCCAGCATAACGGACTATGTCTTGGTGAAAAAGTACAAGCCTCAAGACTATATTGCCAACTATCAAGAACTCATGGAGGGATGTTTCATTGCACCGAAGTGGCATCAGCCGAGCGTGCTGGGGTTTCGCCATAGCGGGGCAGACCCTTCCCTTGCAAACTTGTGGCTGGTTATCCCTGCCTATACTCCGCCGGAACCCCTCGCTGGTTCCGTCGGGGAATGGTTGGGATTAGCGGCTATATGGCATGATGGGAAATGGAAGCTCTGTTTCTGGGGATGGGACGATAGCCCACGGTGAACACTCGAGGCAGGTTGCAACTTGACGGGAATCCATGCTTGCCGAAAACAAAGGACATACCCCAAACTCTGTTGCGCCCTTGCCTGTGTCAAGGCGGGCATCTGAACCAATATCTGGAATGCCGCCCTGCCACGCCGACAGGGACACGCCCAAGACCCATAAGGAGAAAGACCATGAAAAAGCCACATTGTATAGCATCGTTACTGTGTTGCGTCTGCTTAAGCTGAGAACACGATGAACACGAAGATGATGACACTCACGCTTGATGTATTATTTCTGATGCTATAACGGAAAATGTGATGGAGGTATTATGAGGAAAACCATGTTGCTTTCTTGGCTGCGGAGATTTCTTGTCCTGACTGCGTACGGCGTTATCTTTTTCATGTCGTTCTACCATTACTCGCTTGGGCGGACGCATGAGTTTCGTGCCTTTGGGACGACACTGCACAATGTGCTGTTCGCGGCGGCGTTTACAGCCGCGACGTTCTTCCCTGCGTGGATTGTCATCCTGTACAGCCTCGTTTCGAAAACCTCACCAACAGGTGTGAAAATAGGAGGTCGCGTCGGCGTGGCTGTGCTGGCAACGCTTGGGAGCATCTTCCTTCGGCGGCGCCATACGACGTTTGACCTAGCCTGCCCTCTTTATCTCATCGAGATAGCCGTTATCATCTGCCATGTTGAAATCAACCGCCACCTTAAAACCGTCAAGTCAAAAGCCATTTTGGCGTGTGTGACGGGGGGGCTTGGTTTTGCGGCCTTTGCCGTGCCTTTCTTGCTGGCATCGGTTAGATGGCCGAATGCCGCGGACAGGGAGGTCTTGGGATATCTATGTATATTTGTTTTTCTCATGCTCATGCGAACCTGCCCGCAGATTTTTGCATCGGCATTCCTGGTCGGCAGGAAAATCCCGCAACCCGCACGGGGGCGTCACGCCATTGCTGGATGCTGCCTGTTTCTGTGCGGGTGCGCGGCATGTGAGACGTGGATAGCGGCTGACGAAGCGCGGTATACCCGCCAACTCAACGAATGGAAAGCGCAGCATACTTTTCTAACCCCCAGTGAAAAAGAGGCGATTGAGGCGGAATTGAAAACTATCGAGCGCCAGCGAGATAGTGAAAAGTGGGCGCCCAACCCAGAACTTCAAGCCCGCAGTAGCACATTGCACACGTTGCAATTTCGCGACCACTTCGGGAGAAAACGCGTTTGGCCCAACAGGGACATCACGATAATGTATTGGGTAAACGGGGAAATACATAACTCGCCCTACTGATGTGGCAGTAAACTATCTTGCCAAAATCACGTTGACTAATGCACATCCGACGATGATAAGCGGGTTGTCTAATTTCTTGGCACAAGTCTCCATTTGTTCGCCAGGCAACACGACGGATGAGGCATTCACAAGCTTGCATTGGTCGCTGGAGAAGAACGCCCCGATGACGATGCAGGACTGGGGAGAACGAAGTATCCAAGGGCATAAGACGGACGCGTTAGATGTCACCTACGGATTCCCATCGCTTTTAGATTTTTCCGTGATCAATCTGGAAGGGGGAGGGACTTTCATTGCTTGCACTTTGCGCCATGCGATTCCCAAGGACAAGCCAACCCAGCCTAAGCTCGGTGACGTTTTCATATATACGGGCAACCAATGGTATTTCGCTGATTGGAAGTTTTAGCATATTATGAAAAAGAGAATCATCGTGTTCATCATATTCCCCGTGTGTGTGTCTATGGCGCAAACCAACTGGACATTCCAATGGCATGGGCAGGAGAGGGGGATTCTTTTCGCCCAACAAGGATGAGATCGAGGGCATGATGAGAAAGCACGGCACGGAGGCGAAATGGAAAGAGCTCCTCAAAAACCCGACCCACCCCGAGTTAGCCAAATACCCGCAGGACTGACCGCGGGCAAAGGCGACCGCAAAGCACGCAGGGGCATCCGGGAGATCGAGGCTTCCGGGAGCGCAGGGCTTCCGCCCTGCATCTATCATTCGGCAAGGCGGAAGCCTTGTGCTCCCGGCATCATACAAAAGTGTTGCGGCTTTAGCCCTGATCACGCATCAATGAAAAGTCTTTTGGGGCGCTCGGGTTTCAGGACGGGTCATTTAATATTGCAATTTGCAACTTGCCCTGAGGGTCTGGATTTGTTTGACATCCTGTGAGGAAATGTGTTATAAATTTAACCTTTAACTGGAATATGAGCTTAACGCAGGGAATAAGCGGAAAACAGGAGGAGAGCAGGATGAAGGTGTTGATCGGTATGGCGTGTGCGTTGGGCGCGACAATCGCGGCGGCGCAGAATGTGCGGGCGGTGAAAACCGGGTCGCGGATTGACGTGACCATCGACGGGGCGTTTTTCACGAGCTACCGTTTTTCGGCGGAGGAGAAGTACCCGTTCTTCTTCCCCGTGAACGGGCCTTCGGGCGCGGGCGTGACATCGATGCGGAACGGGGAGTACCCGCACCACAGCTCGCTCTTCTTCGGGTGCGACAGGGTGAACGGCGGCAACTATTGGCAGGAGGGCTTGGAGCGCGGCCAGATCGTGTCCGAGGGCGCGGTCTTGAAGGAGGCGGCGGGCAAGCGGGTGGTCATCACGGAGACGTGCAACTGGGTGCGCCCGAATGCGCCGTCGCCGTTCCGCGACACGCGCGTCATCACCATCTCCGCGCCGTCGAAGGCCGTGCGGCAGATCGATTTCGACATCACGATGGAGGCGCTGGTTGACGTGGAGATTCTGGAGACGAACCATTCGCTGTTCAGCGCGCGCATGGATCCCGATCTGGCGGTCGTGAACGGCGGCACGATGGTCAACGCGCAGGGCGATCTGAGCCAAGCCGGAACGCACGGCGCGCGCTCGCCGTGGATCGCGTATTACGGGACGCGCGGGAGCGGGAGGTCCGAGGGGCTGGCGATTTTGCAGCATCCGTCGAACCCGTTCTATCCCGAGCCGTGGCTGACGCGCGATTACGGGTTCATGTCGCCGACGCAGTTCCAGTTCCCGCCGGACAAGAAGTCAATCACCATCAAGCAAGGGGAGAAGTGGGCGATGAGATACCGTGTGCTGGTGTTCGAGGGCGATGCCGCGGCGGCGAAGGTCGGCGAGCGTTTCGCGGAGTATGCGGGGCTGCCGAAGATTGGGCTGCTGACGCTTGACCCCGGTCATTTCCACGCCGCGCTGGTGCAGAAGCAGATGTACCCGCGCCTCGCGCCGGAGGTCAACGTCTATGCGCCCGCCGGGCCGGACGTGGAGATGCACCTGAAACGCATCGAGGGCTTCAACACCCGCGCCGACGCGCCCACCGCATGGAAAACCGCCGTCTATCGCGGCGACGATTTCGCGCAGAAGATGATACAGGAGAAGAAGGGCAACGTGGTCGTCACCTCGGGCAACAACGCGAAGAAGGCGCAGTACATTCTCGATAGCGTGAAGGCGGGGTTCAATGTGCTGGCCGACAAACCTATGGCCATCACCCCTGCGGACTTCGCGCTGCTTCAAGAAGCGTTCAAGATCGCGGCCGAAAAGAAGCTGCTGCTCTACGACATCATGACCGAGCGTTACGAGATCACCACCATGCTCCAGCGCCACTTCGTGCAATCCAAGGAGCTGTTCGGGACGGTTGACCCCGGCACGCCCGATGACCCGTCGGTCACGAAGGAGAGCGTCCACCACTTCTCCAAGATGGTCGCCGGCGCGCCCCTCCAGCGCCCGCCGTGGTTCTTCGACGTGAAGCAGCAGGGCGAGGGCATCGTGGACGTGACCACGCACCTTGTGGACCTTGTGCAATGGGAACTCTTCCCCGGACAGGTCATCAGGGACGGCGACGTGAAGATGCTGAAGGCGCGGAAGTTCAACACCGCCATCACGCCCGAACAGTTCACGCGCACCACCTCCGTGCCGACGTTCCCCGACTACCTGCAAGCGTACAAGGGCGCGGACGGCAACCTGCAAGTGCCGTGCAACGGCGAGTTCACCTACAGCCTGCGCGGCGTGAACTGCAAAATCTCCGTCATCTGGAACTACGAGGCCCCCGCCGGTGCCGGCGACACGCACTACTCGCTCATGCGCGGCACCAAACTCTCCGCCATCATCCGCCAAGGCAAGGAGCAGGGCTACAAGCCCATGCTCTACCTCGAGCCCCGCGCGGGCGTGGACGCGGCCGCGCTCGAGGCCCCGCTGCAGGCCGCCGTCGCCGCCGCCGCGAAGATGTGGCCCGGCGTGTCCGCCAAGAAGATTGAAGGCGGCTGGGAGATCGTCATCCCGCAGGCCTACCACAACGGCCACGAGGCGCACTTCGGGCAGGTCGCCGAGAAATACATCGGCTTCCTCGACGCGGGCGCGATGCCGTCATGGGAAGTCCCCAACATGATCCAGAAATACCACACCATCATGGAAGCCTACAAGATGTCGCGGTGATTCGTGGCGGGTGACGCGTCGCGATTCACAAGCCACGAAGGGAACGGGGGTTTGATGAGAATATGTGTTTTGATGGCGTCGCTCGCGGCGGCGTGTGTTGCGCACGCGCGGCAATTCACAGGGCCGGACGCATGGCAGCCTGTCCATACGGACGTGATTAAGAAATGGCAGGACGAGCAGGGTAAAGGCGGCGAGGCGCACGTGCGCGTGTGGAACGGCGTGGCTGCCGATGCGCGGCAACGCACGGTGCGGCTGCTGGCGGAGGCGGTCGGCCACGCCGAGGGCGTGACGACCGAGTTCCTGATTGTCGGCCCGGGCAGCGACCGCGCCTACGAGGCCGCGGCCGTCACCGTCGCGAAACCGAGCGACATCGTCCTGGCCATGGAGCATATCGGGCTGCCCCGCGGCGGGGGCGTGTACAGCCGCCCGTTCCGCTTCTGGCCGTGCGGCGAACGCGTGAGCGCGACGGCGCGGCACCTCAGCGACCCCGAGGGGAAAGCGTACCCGTTGCAATCGCTCGTCAAGGACACCAGCGCGGAGGGCCTGCTCGGCGGCGGCGGGCTTGTGTTCGCGGGCGGGCGCTGGCGCGACGGCGAGTGCCTGGCGGACACGCGGCAGCCGAGCGCGGTCATCTCGCTCTACAACGAGGCGGAGACCCTTTTCGATGTGCCGTTCCAAGCCTCCCAAGGCGCGGTGTACGGGCGCGTCTCGCTCGCCAAGGCCCTGCCCTACGGCGAGGTGCTGGAGATCACGCTCGCGCCGCTGCCCTCGAAAGACGGCAAGCCGTGGGTCAAGCAACTGAACGTTTTGGCGGCGCACGAGAACGGGGAATGGGCCATCACCTGCTCCGGCACCAATAACGCCGTCCAGCACAAAGGAGACCTCGCAAGCACACTGGCGTGGATGAAGGCCGAAGACGCGGCCGGCCGCGATCTGTTCGTCACGCTGAACATGCGCGACGACCTGCCGCTGGCGAAGGCCGCCGACGTGGCGCGCGTCTTCTACATGCTCGACGGCAAGGGGATCAAGCTGGACGGCAAGGGCGAGGGCGGTGTCTATCCGCGCGCGTTCCTGCCGCAAGAGCAATGGCGCGAGCGCGAGGGGCGCACACCCCAGCCGTTCGAGATACACATCACGCCGGATGCCGCTGGCGGCTTCACGAAAAAACTGACGTTCATCGAAGAGGACTGGACGGTCGAAGGCCTCGACCCCAAACTGACGCCCAAGGACTACCCCTTCAGCGCGTGGGACGATCTCCCTGCGCTCATCCAGAATGTCGGCGGCGAAGACAGCAAGGTCAACCTGCTGTTTGTCTTCGCCCCCTCCGCCGCCCCCATCAAGACGTTCATGCCCGCCATCCGCGCCCTCGCCGAGCGCCTGCCGCTGGTCTATGTCTTCGGCGAGTAGAATGGCGCGGAGGCGCAGAGTTTTTAGACAGGGTTAACAGGATTGGCAATTTTACGAATCGTCTCAAAATTGAATGGACATGAATTTTGCGGCTCACGAGGACGTTCGCCCTCCATTGCACCCCCGCGTCTCTGCGCGAAAATAATCTGCTCGAATTACGAATTGTTTTCCGCGCCGTGAACCGCTATACTATTTAATTTTACCTATCGGCAGGGACTATGGCGCGGAGTAAAATACGAGGCATTGAACGGATCGAGCAGAAGCTCGTCCGGATCATCCAGGAGCCGGGTGCAGACGTGGGCCACCCGTGGCACGTGCGCCTGATGTTGGGGACGTTGCGCGTCATCTCGCTGGTCTTCGCGGGCATCGTCATCATTCGTCGCGACCTCTACCGCATCGGCATCTTCCGCCGTTACCCGCTCGGGTGCCAGGTCATCAGCGTGGGCAACATCACGGCGGGCGGCACAGGCAAGACACCCGTGGTCGAAATCTTCGCGCGCGAGCTGCAGAAGTCCGGGCGGCGCGTGGCCATCCTCAGCCGCGGCTACCGCAAGCGCGAGCTGCCGTGGTACCAGCGCCTGTTCAAGGAGAATATCGACCCGCCGCGCGTCGTCAGCGACGGAACCCGCCTGTTGCTCGACAGCGAGATGGGCGGCGACGAGCCTTACATGCTGGCCAGCAACCTGCCGGGCGTCGTCGTGCTGGTGGACAAGAACCGCGTCAAGAGCGGGCGCTACGCGGTCAAGCGCCTGAAATGCGACACGCTCATCCTCGACGACGGCTTCCAATACTGGAAGCTCCAGCACATGCTGGAGGTCGTGCTGGTGGACAAGACGAACCCGTTCGGCAACGGCCACCTGCTCCCGCGCGGCGTGCTGCGCGAGTCCGCCCGCAACCTCAAACGCGCGGACGTGATTTTCATCACCAAGTCGAACGGCGACTCCGCCGCGCTGCGCGAACAGATCCGCGCCCTGAACGCTAAGGCCGAGATCATCGAGTGCTGCCACAAGCCGCGCTACCTGCAGAACGTCTATACGGCACGGCACACGCCGCTCGAATGGCTGAAGGGAAAGACCCTCACCACGCTCTCGGGCATCGCCTCGCCGCAGGGCTTCGAGGACTCGCTCCGCGCCATGGGCGCGAAGGTCATCCACTGCGACCGCTACGCCGACCACCACCGCTACAACGCGCAGGAAATCATTGATGCCGTGAACCGCGCCTCCGACTACAAGGCCGACGCGCTCGTAACCACCGAGAAGGATGCCGTGCGTTTCCCGCACCTCGAGACGACCCCCGTCCCTGTTTACCACCTGCGCGTGGACATCGAACTGCTCAGCGGCACGGAGAGCTTCCATGACGCGGTGGAACGCATCTGCTTCCGTAAAAACGCGAGAGACCCGCGACCATGAGCGCGCCGGAAAAAAGCGAGCGAGGTCATCATGCGCCCGTGTTGCGGTCGGTGAGCGTCGTGAGCGCGATGACGGCCATCAGCCGCCTTGGCGGCCTCGTGCGCGAGATGGCCATGGCGCACTTCTTCGGCACGTCCGCGCTGAAGTCCGCGTTCGACATCGCGTTCACCCTCCCCAACCTCTTCCGCCGCCTCTTCGGCGAGGGGGCGCTCTCGAGCGCGTTCGTCCCGGTGTTCAGCGAGACGCTGGAGAAGGAGGGGCGCGAGCAGGCGCGGGTGTTCGCCATGCGGGTCATCTCCCTGCTGGCCCTCGCGCTGGGGGTGCTCACGCTGGGGGGCATCCTGCTCTCCTACCCGCTGGCGCGCGTGCTGCCGCCGGAGAGCCGCTGGCTGCTGCCGTTGCCCATGATGCGCATCATGCTGCCGTACGCGCTGCTCATCTGCGTGGCCGCGCTCGTGGCGGGGATGCTCAACACGCTGGGCAAGTTCGCGGTGTCGTCGTTCACGCCGTTCCTGCTGAACGCCATCTGGATCCTGACGCTCGTGGGCATCTGCCCGTTCCTGCGCGACGACCCCGGTTTCCGCGTCACCGTGCTGAGCTGGATGATCCTCCTTGCGGGGCTGGCGCAGATCGCCTTCCAGCTTCCCGCGCTCCACCGCCACGGCTTCCGCTTCGGCCTGTGCTGGTCGGGCATCTTCGGCGACCCGCGCCTGCGCCGCGTCCTCATCCTGATGGGCCCGGCCGCGCTGGGCATGGGCCTGATCCAGGTCAACGTGTGCGTGGACAAGCTGCTGGCGTACTGGGCGGACACCGCCGCGCCCGCCGCGCTGGAGTACGCCGAGCGCATCGTCTATCTGCCGCTGGGGATGTTCGGCACGGCGTTCATGACCGTACTGCTGCCGACGTTCTCGCGGCAGGCCTCGCGCGGCGACCACCACGCGATGCGCCAGACCCTCGAGCGCGCCATGCGCAACATGATGCTCATCATGGCCCCCTGCTCGGCGGGCCTGCTCGTGCTGGCCCTCCCGTGCATCGAGATGATCTACCGCACCAAGGGCGGCGCGTTCGACCCCGAGTCCGCCGTGCTGAGCGCGCGCGCGCTGGCGGCCTACGCGCCGGGCCTGCTCGTGTTCAGCTTCCACAAGGCCCTCGTGCCGGCCTTCTACGGCTTGCAGGATTTGAAGACGCCGCTGCGCGTGAGCCTCTTCGGGCTGCTGCTCAACGTGACCCTGAACGTCACCAGCGTCATCCTCCTGCCGCACGGCTGGAAGCACACGGGCATCGCCGCCTCCACCGTCCTGACCAGCGCGGTCAACGGCCTCACGCTCGCCGTCATCCTGCGCCGCCGCATCGGCGCGCCCTGCGCCGGGGGCGTGCTGAAGACCTTGGCGAAGGCCGCGGCGGCGGCCGCGCTCGCCGCCGTCATCGCCTACGCCACCCACACCATGCTCGGCCGCATCCTGCCCGCTCTGGCGGGGGAAGGCGCGGGCAAGCTGACGCAAGTCTGCGCCGTGTCCGGCGCCGTCCTCGCCGCCGCGCTCGCCTACGGCGCGTTGGCCCTCGCGTTCATGCGCGGCGAGCTCATGGAGATGATCAACGAATTCCGCCACCGCCGCGACGCAGGGAGCGCAGGGAGCGCAGGGCTTCCGCCCTGCAATTAGGAATTAGGAATTAGGAATTAGAAATTAGGAATCCACTGGAGGGCGCGGAATCCAGTACCAGAGTCCGCGTTCACGCGGACCGCGAAGCGGGGCCCCGCCCCCGCTTCGCGCTTCGCGCTTGCGCTCCGCCGCCGTATGTGCTACGATTCTCACACTATGAAAAAGACACTGCTCGTTTCATGCCTCTGCTGCCTCGCGCTCAGCCCGCTGGGTGCGGCGGAGATGACCGCCGAGGCGCAGGCGAAAGCCGACGCGCTCATCGCGAAGCACGGCAACGCCGCGCTCGTGAATTACCTGCTGGGCATCACGCTCGCGTACGTTCGCCTGGAGGACGAGGCGTACAAGAATGGCGCGGAGAACGCGGGCAATCTCCCGCAGGAGCCCATCCCCCTCGGCATGGTCGAGTACCTCGTGTCCAAGGGCTCGGACGTGAACGCGGCAGTCGCCGACGCCGACATGGCGGGCGAGGATGAGAAATGGATGGTCGGCAGCACCCCGCTCTGTTTCGTGGCGGACTGGAAAGGGAGCGCGGATGTCGCCGCGTTCCTCATCGCCAAGGGTGCGGACGTCAAGGCGGATAACCTGCCGCTCCAGATTGCGGTGGGGCATCGGGGCAACGCCGAGGTCGCCGCGCTCCTCATCGCCCACGGGGCGGACATCCGCACGAAAGAGGAGGACGGCACCTCCTTGATCCTTATGGCGGCGTGGTACAATCACACCGAGACCGTCAGGCTGCTCGCCGCCAAGGGCGCGGACGTGAGCGCGAGAGACAAATGGGGCTACACCCCGCTCCATCGCGCGGGGAACGCCGAGATCGCCAAGATCCTTGTCGCTAAAGGCGCGGACGTGAACGCAAGAACCGAGGGCGGCGTCACCCCGCTCCATACGGTGGAGGATGCCGGGGTCATCAAGTTCCTTGCCGAGAAGGGCGCGGATGTGAACGCGAAAGACAAGCAAGACTACACCCCGCTCCATCAGAGGGCGCACCGGGGCAGCGCCGAAGCCGCCAAGGCGCTCATCGCCCTCGGCGCGGACATCCACGCGGTGAACGTGAACGGGAAAACCCCGCTCCTCGAGGCGGTGTGGGCTAACCAGCACGACCCCGAGGTCGCCAAGTGCCTCGTGGACGCGGGGGCGGACGTGAACGTGAAGGACAGGCACGGCGTCACGCCGCTCCTCTCGGCGGCAGGGGACAAGCCGCTCGAGACCGTCAAATACCTCATCGACAAAGGCGCGGACGTGAATGTGGACGGCGGCTTCGGCGGGTCTTTGCTCCATCGGGCGGCGCACAATAAGCACACCGACGTCCTCAAATATTTCCTCTCCCGCCCCGGCGCGGACATCAACGAGAGGGGCGGCTGGGAGGGGCAAACCCTGCTCCATGCGGCGGTGCAGGTCGCTTCATACGATTTCAAAAAAGACAAGAGGGTGGGGCTCATCGAAAACGCGAAGTACCTCGTCTCCATCGGCGCGGATGTGAGCGCGAAAGACGACGAGGGGCGTACCCCGCTCCATGTGGCGGGGAGCGCGGAAGCCGCCGAGTACCTCGTCTCGCTCGGCGCGGATATCCACGCGAAGGACAACAACGGCAAGACCCCGCTCCATACGGTGCAGGGCTTGGAAGCCGTCGAATACCTCGTGTCCAAGGGCGCGGACGTGAACGCGAAGGACAGCAACGGGCAGACTCCGCTCTGTGATGCGGCAACGGAGAGGAAAGGTCCCGAGGTCATCGCGTTCCTCACGTCCAAGGGGGCGGTGATGGGCGCGGACGTCAACGCGATGATTGGCGACAACGGCTTGAAGGAAACCCCGCTCCACAAGGCGGTGGGGCATGGAGGAAACCTCGAAGCCGTCAAGTTCCTCATCTCCCAAGGCGCGGACGTGAACGCGCCCAACGGCTACAACGGCTACACGCCGTTGCACGAGGCGCTGTGGAACGGTCAGGATGGGTTTGGAAGGAATGAAGACCTCGAAATCGTCAAGTACCTCATCGAGAACGGGGCGGACATCCACGCGAAAGATGCGTGGGGCGCACCCCCGATCCACACGGCGGTGAAGGGGCGTGCCGGTCATAAGGTCGAGATTATCAAGTACCTCGTCTCCAAGGGCGCGGACCCCCTCGCGAAAGACAACTACGGCAACACCCCGTTCCATCATGCGCATAATGTCGAGGTCATCAAATACCTCGCCACCCTCGGGCAGGATGTCAGCGCGAAGAACAGCAGGGGCGAGACCCTGCTCCATGAGACAGGCACGCTCGAAGTCGCGCAATACCTCATTGAGCAAGGCGTGGACATCCACGTGCGTGACGACGAGGGGAGAACCCCGCTCCACTGGCTCACGCTCTCGACGTGCTACGAGCGGGCGGGAATCCTCGCGCTCGCAAAACACCTCGTCGCCAAAGGCGCGGACACCCGCGCGAAAATCAACAACGGCAACAACCTGCTCCACCTCGCGGTGCAGCGCGGCGACACCGACCTCATCCGCTACATCCTCTCCCTCGGGTTCGACGTCAACGAGCGCAACAACCTCGGCAACACCCCCCTGCACCTCGCCGCGCGTTACAACGCCGACCCCGGCGTCACCGCGCTCCTGCTCGATCAGGGCGCCGACGTGAACGCCAAGAACCCCAAGGGCGAGACCCCCCTCCACGACGCCGCCCGCGAGAACAAGACCCCCGGCGTCGCCGCCCTGCTCATCGCCAAAGGCGCCGAAGCCGACGCCCGCGACAACGCCGGCAAAGCCCCCTACGACCACGCCATCGACCGCGCCAACACCCCCCTCATCGAATACCTCCGCACCCTCCCCCCGCCCGAGGGGGGAGGGAATTAGGAATGCCCGGGAGCGCAGGGCTTCCGCCCTGCAATTAGAAATCAGAGATTTGGAACAGACCGTATGAACAAACCGAAGAAAATTGTCGTGGCATGCGGGGGGACAGGCGGGCATGTGTTCCCCGGCCTGGCCGTCGCCAACGAGCTCAAGCGCCGCGGCCACGCCGTGGAGGTCTGGTTCTCCGGCCGCGCCATCGAGGCCGCCACCCACGCCGAATGGGACGGCGACACCTTCGCCACAGGCGCGCGCCAGCTCTCGCTCCAGAACGCGCCCCACATGATCCGCGCGTTCTTCCGCTGCGCCAAGGCCATCAAGGGCAAACGCCCCGACGCGCTCCTGGCCATGGGCAGCTACTCCAGCCTCCCCCCCGTGCTGGCGGCCTGGCTCCACCGCGTCCCGGTCGTCCTGCACGAAGGCAACGCCGTCCCCGGCAAGGCCGTTGACGCGCTCGCGCGTTTCGCGCACACCGTCGCCACCAGCTTCGACGAGACCGCCGCCTGGTTCCCCCGCCGCAGGGTCGTCAAGACCGGCCTGCCCGTGCGCGAGGCCCTTGCCGGGCAGCCCCCGCTCGACGGCATCCCCGAAGGCGCGTTCACCGTCCTCATCACCGGCGGCAGCCAAGGCGCACACCGCGTCAACCAGCTGACCGCGCAGGCCATGTGCCTCCTGCAACAGGAAGGCGGCGCGGGCGGCCTCTTCGTCATCCACCAGACCGGCGCCGCAGACGAGGCATGGGTGCGCGAGGCCTACGCCAAGGCCGGCGTCCCCGCGCACGTCTCCGCGTTCATCACCGAGATGGGGCGCGCCTACGCCGCCGCCGATTTCGTCATCTGCCGCGCCGGGGTCTCCACCTGCCTCGAGCTCTGCCTGCTGGGCAAGCCCGCGCTCCTGATCCCCCTGCCCAGCGCCATACGCGACCACCAGCACCTCAACGCCGCCGCGCTTGTCCGCACCGGCGGCGCGGACGAAGGCATCCAGCGCGAGCTCACCGGGCGCAGCATCATGCGCTATGTGCAGAACAAGAGGCGCAACCCCGCCGCCTTGGAGAAGATGGGCCAAGCCCTGAAAGCCCTCTCCCCCGAAGGCGCCGCCACGCGCGTCGCGGAGGTGGTGGAAAGCGTGACGCAAATTCATAATGCATAATTCATAATGCATAATTCATAATGCATAATGCATAATTTCTAATTTTTATTGATGTGGATGCTCTCGTTAGCGGAAAGCCCGCCGCACTCCATATATGCAACAATGTCACCTTAAATCACTATATCTCGCGCAAAGGCACAAAACCACGAAGGATTTTTTGACGAGATTTCCCCTTTGGGGATGCACATTGCGCGGCGAACCTGCCTACCGCAGCTCGAATTCGACGTTCAAGATGTCATACTGTTTGAGGAAGGCTTGCGTCAGGCCGCGGATGGGCGGGCAGCTGGCGGCGGCCTTGAGGATGGTCTGGTCGTAATGCGCGTCGCCGGAGGATTTCGTGATGCGGTAGCTGACGATGCGCCCTGTGCCGTCGAGGCGGATCTCGAGCTTCGCGGTCGGGTTGCCGCCGGCCGCGCCGGGCTGCGCCCATGCGTTATACAGCGCCTGCCGGATGAGCGTGTAACACCGGGAGACCTCGTCTTGCGGAACCTGATTGCGCACACCTGGCGTTGCGCCTGCACCCATGAGCTTCTTAATCTCCGCCGGGCTGAGCGGCTTTTCGACAGGTGTTAATTTTGAGAAGTCCGGCTGCTTTTTGTCCGGCGGACGCACGACGCGTTGTCCTCTCTCGAACGGTTTAGGCTCGGGCTTCGGCTGCTCTTTCGGCTTCGGCTGCTCCTTCGGTTTCGGGTCGGGTTTCTTGTCAACGGCAATCGCGTCTTTCGGCGGCGGCGGCAGGGCGTCCGGCTGCTTCGGCTCGGGCAGGGGCGCGGGAGGTTTCGGCGCGGGCGGCTCGGGCACCGGGGGCTGGCTGGCGGCGGCAGGCTCGTCCAGGTTCTCCTCCAGCACGACGGTGAACTCCGTGACCACCGGCACCTCGCGCGGGCGGTACTGCGGCAGGAGCGGGATGATCGCCGCGCTGAACAGCAGCAGGCCGTGCAGGGCGCAGGACCATTTCAGCGAGTAGGCGTTGACCGGGCTTTTTCTCATGCGCGGTTACTCCGTTTGCGTGACCAAGGCCATGCGCGTGATTTTCACCTTGTAGAGGATTTTCACGACGTCCATGATTTTCCCGTAGTCGAGCCGCTCGTCGCCGCGGATCAGCACGGCGACGTCCGGGTCCTCGGCGGCGAGCACCCCGAGCGTCTGCTCGAGGTCGTCCAGCAGAATCTCCGTGTTGTTCAGGAACACCTTCCCCGTCACGTCCAGCGAGACGGTGTTCGGCTTTTTATCGGCGGGCAGCACGTCGGACTTTGCCTGGGGCAGGCGCACGGAGATGCCCTGCTCGATCGCGGGCATGGTGATGATGAAGGTGATGAGCAGCAGGAACGTGAGGTCGATGAGCGACGTCATGTCGATGTTGTTGATGATTTTCGTCTGCTTCTTACGGCTCAGGCGGTGCAGTGCCATCAGTAGTCCCCCCCCTTGAACTCGCAGGTGATGCGCCCTGTGATCTCGTCCGCGAAGCCCTCCATGTCGTTGTTGATCTGGCGGATTTTCCCGGCGAGGCTGTTGTAGAAGATGGCGCTGGGGATCGCGACGAGCAGGCCCGTCACGGTGGTCAGCAGCGCGGCGGAGATGGAGGGCGCGATGGAGGAAAGCTGCACGGTGTTCTGCGCGCCCATGCTGGCGAACGCGTTCAGCACGCCCCACACCGTGCCGAGCAGGCCCAGCATCGGCGAGACCGTCACGACGGTCGCGAGCAGGCCCATGCCGTACTCCACGCGGATCTCCTCCTCCATCACCACGTGCTCGCAGGTGCTGCGCACGAGCTCGATCTCGCTCGCCGAGAGCGCGGCGCGCTCCTGCCCGCCCTGGTGGCGGCCGATCACCGCGCGGCGCATGTCCGGGTCGAGGAACTTCACGAGGCGCTCGCAGGTGCGGTCGTAGATCAGCGCCAGCGCCATCATCGCCATCTTCTTGCGCGCGAGGTACAGCGCGAGCACGTCGCCGCCGCCGAGGAACTCCCGCAGGAAACGCTTGTTGCTGGCGGCGATGCTCGCGAGCTCCTTGTTCTTCCCGATGACGATCGCCGCCGCGATGATGGAGCTGGCGACCTGTATCAGGACGATCGCCTTGCCCATCATGTTAGAAATGGCAAACGCATTGGCCAGCGAGGCCATTGGCAAACCTGTCGTCACAAAAAATCCTAATCCCGGCATGAAACCCTCCGTCTCCTTAAAACCGTTATAAAGGATGCGCTACTCCCGCCCGGATGTCAATCCCGAAACGCACGGCAAGCGCAAAAACATTGCGCAGGGACGAGAGGGCTCCCTGTTTGGATGGCGTGATATGGAGGGCGAGCCCATTGGCGCGGCGTGCGACCAATGGGGATGGAGGGCGAGGCAGGGGACCCCCATTGGCGCGGCGTGCGGCCAATGGGGATGGAGGGCGAGCGTCCTCGCGAGCCGCAATGTGTTTAACGGCTCGCGGAGACGCTCGCCCTCCATTTGATTCCTAATTAGCAAATAGCCCCTTGCTTTTCAGGGGCGGGGTGGGTTATACTGGTGGGCATCTATGCGGATTTCAGGTGGAGTGTGGTGCGGGCGGAAATTGAAGGCGCCGGCGGGCGGCGCGGTGCGGCCGACGCAGGAGCGCGTGCGCGAGGCGATTTTCTCGATGCTGATGGGCGTGGTGCCGGGGGCGTCGTTCCTGGACCTCTATGCGGGGTCGGGGTCGGTGGGGCTGGAGGCGCTGAGCCGCGGGGCCGGGCGCGTGACGTGGGTCGAGAAGGACGCGCGGAACGTGGCGGTGCTGAAGGGCAACCTGGCGCTGCTGGCGCCGGAGGCGCGTTGCGAGGTGGCCTGCGCGGAGGTCTTGCGCTGGGTGCGCGGGCCGGGGCGCGGCGGCGGCTTCGGCGTGGCGTTCGCGGACCCGCCGTATGAGGTGACGCGCGAGCAGGGGTTCGCGGGGCTGATGGCGGCGCTGGCGGAGGGCGGCGTGGTCGCGCCGCAGGGGTTCTTCGCGGCAGAGATGGCGGACGCGTGCGGGGCGGCGGAGGCGCCGGGGTGGTCGCTGCTGCGCGACCGCACCTACGGGCACACGCGCGTCGCGCTGTACCGGCGCGAGGGGCAGGTTTGAAAATGTTACACAGAGAAACACAGAGAAGCCACAGAGGTTCACAGAGAAAATTAAAAAAACTCTGTGCGTCTCTGCGTCTCCTCCGTGAAACTCTGTGTAACAAAAAAAACGGAGGTGGGTAAGGCATGAAGAGGACGGCGATTTATCCGGGGACGTTTGACCCGCTGACGCTGGGGCATTTCGACTTGATTGAGCGGAGCGCGGCGTTGTTCGAGAAGGTCATCGTGGTGGTGGCCGGGGTGTCGGCGAAGGCGACGGGGATGTTCGGCATCGAGGCGCGCATGGCGATGATCCGCGAGAGCGTGGCGGAGGCGGGCCTCGCGAACGTCGAGGTGGACAGGCTGGACTGCCTGCTGGTGGACTACTGCCGCAGCCGTGGCGTGGGGGTGGTGGTGCGCGGGCTGAGGGTGTATTCGGATTTCGAGTATGAGTTCCAGATGGCGCTGACGAACCGCAAGCTCGGGCCGGAGGTCGAGACGCTGTTCATGATGCCGAACGAGAACTACAGTTATGTGACGGCCAGCACCATCCGCGAGGTCACGCGGTACGGGGGCGACACGCGCGCGTTCGTGCCGGGGGTGGTGCAGCGTTACTTGGAGGCGTACAGGAGCGGGCGGGTCCCGCAGTCAGGAGGCGACGTTGGAAACACAGGGGCGTTTGATCGTTGATCTCGCCCGCCTCGACACGGGGGGCGGGCGGTATGCGGGCGAGCTGGCGGAGGCGGTGCTGGAGCTGGGCGACAGCGAGGTCCTCGCGCCGCTGGGGGGCATCGCGTATGACGTGTCCGTGCAGCTGCTGGGGGATGACGAGCTGCTCGTGCGCGGGCGGCTGCGGCAGCGGCTGCGGTGCGTGTGCGTGCGGTGCGCGGCGGATTTCGAGGGCGAGGCCTCGGACGGGGACTTCACGGCCTGCGTCGAAATTCCTAAAGAAATCCAATTCCTAGACTTGACCCAAGAGGTCAGAGAGGCTATTATACTCGCCCTTCCCGGATACCCGGTTTGTCGCGAGGACTGTAAGGGCCTGTGCATGACATGCGGGGCGAACCTGAATGAGGCGGCGTGCGCTTGCCATCAGGCAGGGCGCGATAACCGGTGGGCTGCGCTGGACACGTTGATATGACCGCGCAAGGATGAACGCATTAGGAGAAATGAGAGATGGCTGTACCAAAGAGGAAGAAATCGAAGATGAGAATCCGCCAGCGCAAGGGGCAGATTAAGGCCGAGCTGGCGCAAGTGCAGACGTGCCCGAACTGCGAGGCGCCCCAGCGGTCTCACCGTGTGTGCCTGTCCTGCGGGATGTACCGCGGCCGCCAGGTGCTGACGATTGAGGCGTGACCGGCCGCGGGCAGGGCCCGCATGGAACCGGACATTCGGAATGAGCCCGACCTCGCCTGACGGCGCGGCGGGCGTGTTGTCTGCGCGAAGGAGGGCGGACCATGAAGATTGCATTGGATGCGATGGGAGGCGACCACGCGCCGCACGAGATTGTGCACGGCGCGGTGGATGCCGCCAACAGGCTTAAGGATGTCTCGTGCATCTTCCTGGTCGGCGACGAGGCCGCCGTCAACGCCGAGCTGGCCAAGCACCCCAAGGTCAACATGGACCGCCTGAAGGTCGTCCATGCGCCCGAGGCCATCGGCATGGACGAGGCCCCCGCGCAGGCCGTGCGCAAGAAAAAGCTCTGCTCCATCAGCATCTGCATGGAGATGGTCAAGCGCAAGGAGGCCGACGCGATGGTCTCCGCCGGCAACTCCGGCGCCGTGGCGGCCTCCGCCGTGTTCACGCTCGGGCGCATCCCCGGGGTGACGCGCCCCGCGATCGCCACCGCCCTGCCCACGCGCCTGCCCCACCGCCCCACGCTCCTGCTCGACGCGGGCGCGAACACGGACTGCGAGGCCATCTGGCTCACGCAGTTCGCGGTGATGGGCGCCACCTACTCCCAGGCCGTGCTGAAGCAGCCCGTGCCCGTCGTCGGCCTGCTCAGCATCGGCTCGGAGGACGGCAAGGGCAACGAGATGACCAAAAAGGCCTTCCAGCTGATGCAGAAGATTGACGTGAACTTCCGCGGCAACGTCGAGGGGCACGACCTCTTCATGGGCGAGATGGACGTCGTGGTCTGCGACGGCTTCGTCGGCAACGCCGTCATCAAGACGGCGGAGAGCGTGGCCAAGGCCGTGGGGTACTGGATCAAGAAAGAGTTTTTCCTCGACCCCGTGCGGATGTTCGGCGCGCTGCTCCTGAAGGGAGCCTTGCAGACCCTCAGGAGCCGCATGGACCCTGAGATTTACGGCGGCGCCCCGCTGCTGGGCGTCCCCGGCACGGTGTTCATCACGCATGGCAGCTCATCGCACCGCGCGATCTACCACGCCATCATCGCCGCCGCCGCGGCCGCCGCGAACAACCTCACCGACACCATCACCAAGCGCATCGCCGCCATGGAGGTGATGGTCGCGGATGCGCCGCCCGCACAGCAAGCGTGACGCACACGGCTGAGTGTCCCGTAACGGCGAAAGGGCAAAGCATGAACTTGGCAAATGTGCGTCGGCTGGGTTGGGTGATGGCCGGGGTCGCGGTGTGCGCGATGGCGTCCTCATGCGCGGTATGCCGCAAGGCGCAGGATAACGGGATGGAGGGGGCCACCAGCCCTTTTCGGTCGGAGGTGGTGGAGAAGATGAAGGCCATCGTCATCCCCGAGGTCAACTTCGCCCCGCCCGCCACACTCGTTGACGCGGTGGCGTTCTTCAAGCAGGCCAGCCGCACCCCCCATGACAAGCAAGGCATTGACTTCATCCTGCAACTACCACCCTGCCGGGCGTATGACGGGGAAGAAGACAGTGATTGCATTTTCAGTGTCGCCAGCGCGAACGGGAAGGGGTACGGCGTTCCTGTCCTGCCCGTCATGAATTGCCGTGACATCAGCCTGTACGACGCGCTGAAAAACATCTGTGACGTGACAGGCATGATCATCCGGATTAGCGGGGACCGTGTTCAGCTCATGCCGTTTGAGGATAAGGATATCTTGTGCGGTGATTTTTTCCCGCACAGTTACAATGTGTCCTTCGACCCTTCGCAGCCCGTCACAGAAGACGACTTGAAAGCGCTCTTCACGCATATTGGGGGCGTGCAATGGCCCATCGGCACGTCCATCTGCTATCTCTCGGCCATCGGGAAGCTGCGCGTCACGAACACGATAGAGAACCATGACATACTGCGCGAGCTGCTCTCTTACATGAACCATCAACGCGTGCACGCGAGCGTACAGATACTCGCGTTCAGGGTGGGCGACATCGAGAAACTCCAGCGCAACGGGGACATGACGGTAAAGGCGCTGATGGCGTTGCGGAAAGCCGGTAAGGCCAAGCCCGTGGCAACAGCCTCCGCCGTGGCGGAACCGGGGAAGGGGGCGACGATGAAAGCCGTGCAGGACGTCATCTCTCCCGCCACGCCGCAGGATTCCGCCGCACGGGAGCCCGGCATGGTTTTAGAGGTTACCCCCGAGACCTCATGGAACAAGCCCTTCATCGATCTGAACGTGCGCGCGCAATGGGTTACGCTGGCGCGGTGGGAAACGCATACGGGGGAACAGGCGGCAGGCAGGCCGCGCAAGGTGCGCCGGCCTGTGTTCAACGAGATACGTTTCGAGACACGCGCCCGGCTGGAAGACGGCGACACGATTCTGCTCGGGAGCAGCACCACGCCGGACGGTAAATGGGTGCAGGCCGGGTTCCTGACGGTGAGGCGGCAGGATGCCCAGCCCGGTCTCCTGCGCATCGACTTGGATCGTTTCATCCAGTCCGTGCCCTCGCGGATGAATGTCCCGCCGCGCGTCCAAGACGAAGAGGACTGAACCCTATTCTCCCCGTAGCGTTCCTGTCTGCCGCAGTTCATTTTGTGCTGCCGTGGCACGGGGGCGCACCCCGTTCTGAACGCGGCGGCTGTATGCGCCCCCCAAACAGGGGCGGTCGCGAAACCTCCCCTCCCTTAAACCCCTTGCGGCCGGACCCCTTTCCTAATCCTCGATGATGACGCGGAAGCCGACATCGAAGGGGCGCATCCAGCCGGGGTAGGCCCAGCGCCAGGTGGAGGTGGCGCGGATCTGGCGGGAGTTCCATGAGCCGCCGCGCACGACCTTTTTCTCGTCCGCCGTCTTGGCGCTGTTGCGCCCGTCGCCGTCCACATACGGGTAGGGGCGGAAGGCGGAGCGGGTCCACTCGGCGACGTTGCCGTGCATGTCGTGCAGGCCGAAGGCGTTGGGCTTGAACTTGCCGGCCTCGGCGAGGAAGAGGACGCCGTCGTTGAAGCGCGGGTCGCGCAGCTCGTAGTCGAGGATGGGCGGGGGGTTGGCCATGGGCTGGGGGTTCACGCCGTCAACGGCCAGCTTCTTGCGCTCGGCCCCGGCGAGGTTGGCGAAGGGCGCGAAGTCGGTGTCGAAGCCGCCGAACGACAGGGGCGTCTCCGTCCCCGCGCGGCAGGCCCACTCCCACTGGGCCTCGGTGGGGAGGGTGACTTTCTTGCCGGTCTTCTTGCTGAGCCATTCGCAGTAGGCCATGGCCTTCTCCCACGAGATGCGGATGGCGGGCAGCTGGGTGTCCTGCTGGAGGTTCATGTAGTAGCCGCGCTTGACCTGGTCCTTGTAGTGCATGTCGTACACGCCGTTGTCGTGGGCGGGGTCGAAGGCCTTGAACTGGGCGACGGTGACCTCGGTGGCGCCCATCCAGAAGGGCTTGGCGATGCGCACGCCGCAGAGGGGGAGCTCGGCCGGGGTCTCGCCGGAGGCCCCCATGGTGAACTGGCCGGAGGGGACGCGGGCCAGCGCCATCTTCACGCCGTTGCCGAGGTCGAGGGCCATCTCCTTCTCGCCGCTGAGCGCATCGACTTTCATGGGCAGCGGGCTCTTGGGCGCGGGGGGCGGGGGGGCCTTCTGGGGCGCGACGAAATCGGCGGGCTGGTAGGGGTTGACGATGACCTCGGGGTCGAAGTGGTTGTTGGAGTATTTGCGCTCGAACTCGCGGCGGCGCTCGAGCCAGCGCTTCTGTGCGCCGCGCTCGGTCCAGGTGCCGAAGTACGGCACGTCGAGGTCGAGCCACATCTGCAGGCGGGACCAGTCGTCTTCGGAGAGCTTGACGTTGTGGTGGCCCTTGGTGAGCATCTGGATCATCTCGGAGGTGTCGGCGTGGAACTCCATGGGGGTGAGCAGGTGGTAGTCGCCCTCGGGGCCGTTGCGGCGGAAGTAGGGCTGGAAGGCGAGGTAGGATTTGCCGAAGCCCCACTCGCCGTTGCCGCGCGTGAAGCTGGGGGCCTTCTGGCCGAGCGCGTTGGTGGCGGTGGTCTCGTCGTTGTGGCAGCCGACGCAGTTGCGGTCGAGGACGTTCTGCACCTCGCGGTCGAACGCGAAGCCGCGGCGCGGGCCGAACCACGGCTGGATCTGCTGGGCCTTCTTGCGGGAGGCGACGGTGCGCTGGTTGGGGGAGGCGTAGTTCTGCTGCTGGTGGCAGCCGACGCAGGAGAGCACCTCGCCGGGCATCCCGACGAACCACGAGCGCATCATCTGCATGCTCTTGCCCTCGGCGTCGAGCGGCAGGATGGAGATGGGGAGGTTGGGGGGGGCCTCGAACATGAACGAGCCGTCGGCCTCGACGTCAACGGTGCCGAGCATGACGCGCGGGTCCCACGGGCCCTCGATGCCGACGGTGTAGTGACCGCCGATGTTGCGCGGGGAATACTCGTAGTAGAACACGGCGAGCTTCTTCACCTTGTCCTTGGGGATGCCCGCGAGGCCGGGGCCGTTGTAGATGCTCACGCAGTTGATGGTGCAGTTGGTCTTGGACTCGTCCACGCGGTCGGGGATCGGCGCGGGCTGCTCGGGCTTCATCACGGGGAAGGGCTCGATGATGTTGAGCTTGCCGTCGGCCTCGATGGGGAACTGGTTGTCGTAGATGTCCACCAGCGCGAGCATGAAGCGGTTCTGCACGGCCGGGTCCTGCATGGACACGAGGAACAGGTCGTCCGCCAGCGGGAACGGGTGCAGGAAGAACTGCTTGGCGTCGTTGGCGAGCTCGTCGCGCACATAGACGTAATGCTCGGTGTCGGTGTCGGGCCTCTGCTGGTCGATGGGCAGCAGCACCACCTTCTTGCCGTAGCCCGGCAGCTGCTGCACCACGCCGTCCACCTCGTGCCGGCCGCGCTCCACGTCGAACAGGTACAGCCGCCCCTTGCGCGCCACGCCGTGATGCCCCGTGACCACGCCGATGAATTTGGTGGAGGAACCCGGCAGCGGGCGCGCGTAGAACAGCGAGTTGGGCCAGTACGAGTTCGAGCCGTAATACTCCTGCTGGTCCGTGCCGTCCGGGTTCATCGTCATCAGCACGCGGCTGAAGTAGTGCGCCGTCTCGGTGTACTCCCAGCGCAGGTACAGGCAGCGCCCGTTCGGCAGCATCACGGGGTACCAGTTGTTGTCCTGGTCATAGCTCAGGCGGCGTATGCGGCCGTCCTCGTAACGCAACAGCAGGTTGCCCACGTAGTCCGCGCCGCCCACGCACGGCACGCCCTGAAAACCGCTCGACCCCACCATGAACATCCGACCGTTCGGCAGGTACATCGGGTCGTAATAGTCGATGTCCGCCTCGTCCGGCGTGAGCTCCGTGACCTTCCCCGGCGCGTCCAGGCGCATCTCCGCGATGCCCCAGCCCTTGCCGCTGGCCTTGCGCGTGGAGAACGCGATCTTCTCCGCCTTGAAGTCGAGGTTGAAGTCGCCCAGGTAATGCTCGCTCGCGTACAGCACCTTCACCTCCGCGCCGTCCTTGCGGAACAGCGGCGCGCGCACGATGTCGTTCTCGTAACCCGAGACCGGCACCGACGAGTTGCCCTGCCAGTTCGCCGGCATCCCGATGTTACGGTTCGAGCGGCGCACATACAGCACATCCGAAAACTTCTTCGTCGCCGGGTGCTGGCCATAGACTTTCAGCGACAGGTCATAGACCTTCTGCGCCGCCGCGTCGCGGCTCGCGTCCGTGACGCTCGCGGTCGCGGCCTTCACGGCCGCGAGCTCGCCCAGCAGCGCCGCCTTGTTCGGATACGCCTGCGGGTGCTTCTTCGCGAAGCTCTCGATCGCGCGCTCCATGGCCACGGGGTTGAACAGCTGCAGCGCCGCAAGCTGACGGCGGTTCGCGATCTCCGGCGGCTGGAGCTTGTCGATGTGCTTGCCGACGATCGAGTCCTCCGCGCCCGGCTTCACCTCGAACGGGTTCTCCATCTTCGCCTGATTGAGCTGGCCCGTCCAGCGGATGATGCGCCCCTCGTCCATGACCAGCACACGCGCATGGTTCAGGCGCCCCTCGTAGCCGCTGCGGTTCCACAGCACCACCTTGTCGATGGGCGCCGCCGCGCCGAGGTCCACCTCCCACCACGGGTTCTCGATGTTCTCCTCCGTGTGGGTGATGCTGCCCTTGCCCCAGTCGCCATCCGTATTACCGTCGATGGCCCGCGCCGCGTCGCCGTCCCACGCCGTGCAGCACTGCGAGGCCTTGCCCTTCCGCGCCACGTTCTCGCCCCCGCTGAATATCTGCACCTCCGCCAGCGACAGCGTTGCCTGATCGCGCGGGATGTCCACGCGCACGAACCGCCCCTGCACCTGCCCCTGCGACACCCCGGCCGCCAGCGCACTTACCGACAACAGAACCCGACCAAACGTATTCATCATCCTTCTCTCCTAAAAACTTTTATGACAGTGTATCAGTCTCATGCGGCAACGTCAACAACAATTTCGAACGTTCACGCAACGCGAAATCTGCGACGCGCGTAAAAACAGGTTTGCATCTTCCGCTGATTCGTCTATACTAGTGACCTTGAATTTCCAACAGAAAAGGAGGCTGGATGCGTATGAAGCGAAAGGTTGTTTTGTCGGTTTGCGTGGCACTGTCGGCACTGTCGGCTCGCGCGGTTTCGGCTCCAGAGGCGTTGCTGCTCATTGAGGCGGAGTCGTTCGCGGAGAAAGGCGGGTGGGTCGTGGACCAGCAGTTCATGGACCAGATGGGGTCGCCGTTCCTGATGGCGCACGGGCTGGGCGTGCCCGTGGCAGACGCCAAGACGCGCGTGGAGATTCCGTTCATGGGCGCGTACCCTTACCGTGTGCTGGTCCGCACGCGCAACTGGACCGCGCCGTGGGGCACGAAGGACGCGGCCGGCAAGTTCCAGGTGCTCATCAACGGCAAGGCGCTCAAAAACACCCTCGGCACGCAGGGCGCGGAATGGGCATGGCAGGAGGCGGGGGAGATGTGGCTCGAGAAAGGCACCGCTGAGATTGCGCTGCACGACCTGACCGGGTTCAACGGCCGTTGCGACGCTATCATCCTGGTCACGGACAGCAAATTTGTCCCGCCGAATGATGTCAAGGCGCTCGAGGCGTTTCGCCGCGAGCGCGGGGCCATCACCGCGCCCAAAGGGGACGTGAAGGCCGACCTGCTCGTCATCGGCGGCGGCATCCCCGGCGTCAGCGCGGCGATCACGGCCGCGCGGCTGGGGCTGAAGGTCGCGCTCGTGCAGGACCGCCCGCTCCTCGGCGGCAACAACAGCTCAGAGGTGCGCGTGCACCTCGCCGGCCGCATGAGCCTCGGGCCCTACGTGAAGCTGGGCGACACGGTGAAGGAATTCGGCCCTGCCAAGGGCGGCAACGCGCAGCCCGCCTCTCAGTACGAGGACCAGCGCAAGCTGGACGCCGTGGCGGCGGAGCCGAACATCCAGATGTTCCTCAACACGCGCGGCGTCGCGGTCGAGAAGGCCGGGGCGAGAATCGCCGCCGTCATCGGCCGCAACATCGAGACCGGCGCGGAGACGCGCTTCACCGCGCCGCTGGTGCTGGACAACACGGGCGACGGGACCATCGGCGCGCTGGCCGGCGCGGAGTTCCGCATGGGCCGCGAGAGCCGCGCCGAGACGGGCGAGCCCACCGCGCCCGAGACCGCCGACAGCATGACCATGGGCGCCTCCGTGCAGTGGTACTCGCGCGAGGCCGACGCGCCCGTCGCGTTCCCCGACATCGCCTGGGGCATCCCGTTCAGCAACACCTCCTGCGAGCGCGTCAAGATGGGCGAGTGGACGTGGGAGACCGGCATGAATAAAAATCAGATCACGGACTTCGAACACATCCGCGACTACGGGATGATGGTGATTTTCTCCAACTGGTCGTTCCTCAAAAACCATGCCCCAGACAATGAGGGCTACGCCAAGAGCCGCCTCGACTGGGTCGCCTACGTGGCCGGCAAGCGCGAGTCCCGCCGCCTCATCGGCGACCTCGTCCTGCGGGAGCAGGACCTCACCGAGCCGAAGATTTATCCTGACGGCACCGCCTGCACGACATGGACGATTGACCTGCACTACCCCGACCCGAAGAACACCGCCAGCTTCCCCGGCGAGGAGTTCAAGTCCATCGCCAAGCACAAGCCGATCTACCCTTACCCCGTGCCGTACCGCTGCCTCTACTCAAAGAACATCAGCAACCTCTTCCTCTCCGGCCGCAGCATCAGCACAACGCACGTCGCGCTCGGCACAACGCGCGTCATGCGCACGGGCGGCATGTTGGGCGAGGTCGTCGGCATGGCCGCCGCCATCTGCAAGAAGCACAACTGCCTGCCCCGCGACGTGTACATCACGCACCTCGACGAGCTGAAGGCGCTGATGGAGAAAGGCGTCGGCGACGGCAAGACCCACCCCCCGCAAGGCTACAACCTCGGCGGCACGTTGATGAAGTGAGGAACCCAAGATGAAACGGATCGGAATTATCGGGGCCGGCAGGTTCGGCCGGTCACTTGTCGAGAGCCTCGCGGAATACGGGGTTGAGATACTGCTCATCGACGAGAAGCGTGATGTCGTGCAGGACTTCTCGCAGTTCGTCACCAAGGCCATCGAGGGCGACGTCACGAACATCCGCACCCTCATGGAGGCGGGCTTCAAGGAGTGCGACGTGGCCATCGTCGGCATCGGCTCCAACCTCGAGGGCAGCATCCTCGCGACCGTCAACTGCAAGGACCTCGGCATCCCCAAGGTCATCGCCAAGGCCAACTCCGACCTCCACGGCAAAATCCTCAAGCGCGTCGGCGCGGACACCATCGTCTACCCCAACCGCGACTGCGCCAAGCGCCTCTGCCACGTCCTGCTCTCCAAAGGCGGGATCGACCTCTTCGAAATCTCCGACGGCTTCAGCATCGCCGAGATAGACGTCCCCGAACCCCTCCGCAACAAGTCCCTCGCCGAGGCCAGCGTCCGCAACACCTACGGCGTGACCGTCCTCTGCGTCCGCCGCCTCGCCGACGACCCCGAGCAACCCCGCACCGTCATCATCCCCACCCCCACCGAGGTCATCCAGCCCGACGACAAGCTCCTCATCTTCGGCGCCAAGAAAAAAATCGACACCATCCTCACCGAAGCATGAGCTACTCCCACATCTTCGGCCCCGTCCCCTCGCGCCGCTACGGCCGCTCTTTGGGCGTTGACCTCTCGACCCCCAAGACCTGCACGCTGAACTGCCGCTTCTGTCAGCTGGGCGACACCGCCCAGACGACCGTCACGCGCACGGGCACCCCCCCTATCACGGATGTGCTGAGCGAGCTGCGCCAATGGCTTTCGACGGCCATCCCCGTTGACTTCATCACCGCCAGCGGCTCCGGCGAGCCGACCCTGCACACGCGCTTCGGGGACCTCTTCCGCTTCACCCGCGCCGAGACCCCGTTCTGCTCGCTCCTGCTCTCCAACGGCACGCTCTTCCATCTCCCCGAGGTCCGCCGCGAGGCCGCGCTGGCCGACGTCGTGAAAATCTCCCTCCACGCCTGGGACCAGGAATCCTTCGAGCGCACCGTGCGCCCGCACCCCTCGCTCCGGCTCGACGCGATCCTCGACGGCTACCGCGCCTTCCGCGACGCGTTCACGGGCCGCCTCGATCTGGAGGTTTTCATCATGCCCGGACTGAACGACGCGCCCGAACAGGCCGAGCGCATCGCGGCCCTTGCCCGCAGTTTCAGCCCTGACGGCATCTCGCTCAACACCGCTGTCCGCCCCACGGCCGACAGCCGGATTGCCGCCTGCCCCCCCGAACGCCTTGCGGCGCTAAAAGAGATATTCGGCGCGACCGCCAGCGCGAGCGGCTCACAGACCGCAATCCCGGACACCCTCTCCCCTGAAGCGCGAACCGCCCTTGCGCTACGGCATCCCGTAAGGCCTTGAACGAAAATGTCCCTCTGTGAACCCCTGTGGAGTCACGGAGACCCCGTTGGCGCAAGCGCGACCCATGCCCAAAAAGCACGGGCTGTATGCACCCCTTTAGGGGGGGCTGTGCGTGATTTTCCCCGCTGCGGGCAGAAATGCCCGCACCACCTTGTATTTCACAACAAGCCTATTTAATCCTGCCCCAGCGCGGCGACGTGAAGGGCCAATGCACGAAGGAGGCGGGGCCGAGGAGGTTGCGCTCCGGAACGGGGCCCCAGGCGCGGCTGTCGAAACTGTTAAACGAATTGTCGCCCATCGCGTAATATTCGTCGGGGCCGAGCGTGACCGTGTCCGCCGAAGTGATCAGCGTCCGCCCCGGTATTCTGCGCTGCCCCAAGACGTTGTTCTGGTCATACGGGTTAAAGCCTTTGTACGTGTCCCGCTCGCGCACCCAGTCGGCATGTCTCTCCTTGCGCGCGATCTGCCCCACGCGCTCGGGCTCGGTCACCGCCACGCCGTTGACGAGCAGGTTCGGCGCCTTCGCCTGGAGCGTCTCGTTCGGCAGGCCCATCATGCGCTTGATGTAGTGCGTGCCGGGCTGGTTCAGGTCCTTCATGCCGGATGTCGAGAACACCATGACCTCGCCGCGCTTGGGGTGGCAGAAATTCCACTTCCAGCGGTTGACGAACAGGAAGTCGCCCGACGTGACAATGCCTGACCACAGCACGTCCCCGGCCTTGACGCGCTGAAGGAGTTTCACGCCGCCCCGAAGGCCGTAACTCGTGGGCGAGGAATCGATGACGTCACTCGGCACAAAATGCGCCACCCCGTTCACGATGACGGGGATGTAGCCGGGCTTCAGGCGGGCGTCGCCGAACGTCACCGTGCCGCTCGCCTTCGCCCGCACCACCTTGAAGGATTTCCCCGTCACGAACCACTTGAGCAACTTCAGCGGCTGCCGGTCGAACGCCGTCATGGCGGCCGGGTCGAGAGGCTCAGCGTGGATGCCGTAGAGCGTGGGCTGCATGGAGCCGGTCGGGATTTGGAACGGCTGGTAGAAATACGCCCTGAACGCCATCGCCACGGAGAAGGCGACGACGAAGACATCGAACCATTCGCGGCACACGGCCAGCGGTTTCGGCGGGTCGAGCCGCTCGATGCACGCGACCAGCGCGTTGCCCGCCGCCGTCATCTCGTCGATGTCCCCGCCGGTCCGCGCCTGGCTCGCTTTCGAGATATGCTCGTCGAGAAACGCCAGTTGCCCGGTCGTCATCACATCCTCATGGCCCGCCCGCCAGGTCGCCGCCTGATTCAGCACGCTCTTGATCTGCTTCCGTAATTTGCGCCTTTCAAAAAAAATCATGTCCTGTACTCCAACGTTCTTTGCATGAGAAATGAGGGGTCAAAAAACACTCATTCCCGATTCCTAATACGTCTCTCTCTCACCAGCCCTTGTACGCATCGCGGCGGAGGGTGATGTGACTCACGGTGACCGTCTGGTCATCGACAACATAGGCTATGCGCCAGTCGCCGACGCGGAGCGAGCGCATCCCGCTCAGGCTGTGCCGCAGGGGCTTGCCGAAGGAAAACGGTGCGGCGGTGAGGCGTTCACATATCGCGCGGAGCACCTGCTTCCTGTCGGCGGACGGCATCGCCGCGAGGTCATCGTCGGCCTTCCCGTCAAACACGACCTTATAGGGCATCGTATTTCCCCATGATCTCTTCGAGCGGTATCAGCACAGTGCTTGTCCTGATCCGCTCGTCGCAGATTGCGGACAGGCGCCTGTCCTCCTCGTCGCTGATCTCGTCAAGGGCGTCCTCGACGAGGGCGAGGAACGCGCCAGAGAGCGTGGTGTTCCCTGCCTTCGCCCGCCTCGCGAGGAGGTTAGAGACCCTCTTCGGCATCGTTATCCTGTGTGTGGCTGTCTCTGCCATCTTAATGACTCCTTCCGTTTTCAAAATCACGTTTCAATAATATCACTTCCGTTATGAGAAATGGAATCGAAAAATCTCAGGAGAAGTTATAAAAGTTTTGCGGTGCGCTTCTGCGAGAGCCATTTACTCCTCCTCAGATGTCCCGCGCAGGACGGCGATGAAGGCGGATTGCGGGACGTTGACCTGCCCGAATTCCTTCATGCGCTTCTTGCCTTCCTTCTGCTTTTTCAGGACCTTCTGCTTGCGCGTCACGTCGCCGCCGTAGAGTTTCGCGGTCACGTCTTTGCGGAACGGGCGGATGTCCTCGCGCGCGATGATGGTGCGCCCGAGCGCGGCCTGCACGGGTATCTTGAACATGTGCGGGGGGATGGCCTCGGACAGGGCCTTGCAGATCTGCCGCCCGCGCGCGACGGCCTTGTCCTTGTGCACCATGCAGGAGAACGCGTCCACGACCTCGCCGTTGAGCAGGATGTCCATCTTCACGATGTCGCCGGGCTGGTAGCCGCACGGCTCGTAGTCCATGGACGCGTAGCCGTGGCTGACGCTCTTGAGCATGTCGTGGAAGTCGATGAGGATTTCGTTCAGGGGCAGGATGCAGGTGAGGATCACGCGCTTGGCGTCGAGGCTCTCGGTCGCGCGCACCTCGCCGCGGCGGTCCATCACGATGCGCATCATGTCGCCGATGCAGTCGCCGGGGCAGATGATGGTGGCCTTGATGACGGGCTCCTCGATCTGCTCGATGCGCGTGACGTCGGGCAGGTGCACGGGGTTGTCGATCTCCATGACCTCGCCGTCGCGCAGGACGACGCGGTAGATGACGGCCGGGTGGGTGCTGATGATGTCGAGGTCGAACTCGCGCCGCAAGCGCTCCTGCACGACCTCCATGTGCAGCAGCCCCAGGAAGCCGCAGCGGAACCCGAAGCCCAGCGCGACCGAGCTCTCGGGGTGGAACGAGAACGCGGCGTCGTTGAGGTGCAGTTTCTCCAGCCCCGTGCGCACCTTCTCGTACTCGTCGGTGCTGACGGGGTACACGCCGCTGAACACCATCGGGCGCACGTCCTTGAAGCCCGGCAGCCGCTCCGTCGCGCCGTCCTTGACCGAGGTCACGGTGTCGCCGATCTTGATGTCCGCCGGGTTCTTGATGGTGCCGACGAGATACCCGACCTGCCCCGCCTCCAGCACGTCCACGGGCTTCTGCGTGGGGCTGAAGATGCCGACCTCGCGGATGAGCGTCGAGACGCCGCTGCCCATGAACTCCACATTGTCGCCGACTTTCAGCGAGCCGTCCATCACGCGCACATACGTGATCACGCCACGGTAGATGTCGAACACCGAATCGAACACCAGCGCGCGCAAGGGCGACTTGCCCCCGCGTGTGGACGGCGGGTGGATACGCGCCACAACCGCCTCCAGCACATCCGCCACGCCCTCGCCCGTTTTCGCGCTGATGTAGAGCGGGCCGGCCATGGGGATGCCCAGCACCTCCTCAATCTGGCGCGTCGTCTCCTCGATGTTCGCGCCCGGCAGGTCCACCTTGTTCAGCACCGGGACGATCTCCAGATTATTGTCGATGGCCAGGTACGTGTTCGCGACGGTCTGCGCCTCCACGCCCTGCGCCGCGTCCACGACCAAAATCGCGCCCTCGCACGCGCCCATGCTGCGCGACACCTCATACGAGAAATCCACGTGGCCCGGCGTGTCGATGAGGTTGAAGCGGTACGTCTTGCCATCCCGCGCCGTGTACATCATCGAGACGGGATGCGACTTGATGGTGATACCGCGCTCCCGCTCCAAGTCCATCGCGTCCAGCGTCTGCTCCCGCAGCTGCCGCAAATCAATCGCCTTCGTCGCCTCCAAGATGCGGTCCGACAGCGTCGTCTTACCGTGGTCAATGTGCGCGATGATGCAAAAATTCCGAATATGGTCCAGTGTGACTTCGTCCATACGCTCTTTCAGTTAAAAGCCAAACAGTATAGCGGTTTTAGACCGGTTTGTCATGTGAAAATTCTAAGATTAAACGAACCTGCGTTGCGCCGCCGCATCACCCCAGCATACGCCCGTCTCTCTTCCTTTGGTATGTCCATCTCCCTGTTTTTGATGTCATGAATGATGACGCAACGCGACCGATCCCTAATGTTTAATTCTTAATTGTATTTCTGCTGATGTTGCGGTATGATGTTGCATTATGAAATCGAGTATTCTTTTTTTCGTTGCGCTAATCCCTGCGTGGGGCGCAGTGTCGGCAATGCCGGAGAACCTTGCGCCGAAGGCGCAGGTGTCCGCGGATTCGGAGTACAGCGCGGATTATCTCGCGCGTTTCGTCACGAACGGGAAAATCGCGGACGAAGGCGGCCGCAGCGACCTCAAGCAGGCGTGGGCGGTGAACGGCCAGACGCACAAGGCGGGCGCGTCGCTGTCATTCCGCTGGGACGCACCCGTGGAGGTGCGCGAGGTGCTTTACTTCGGCCGCACGGCGTGGTTCGTGGAGGAGTGCTGGTCGGCTTGCGACGTGTATTGCGATGACGAGGCCGCGCCCGTGGTGTCCGTGCCGCTGGAGGCGAAGCACGGTCCGCAGCGTATCACGCTGCCCGAAGCGAAGGCGGTCACGCGCTTGCGCCTCGCGTTCAAAAACGGCGGCGGTCCGAATCCGGGCGCGTCAGAGATTATGGTGTTTGCGTCGCCGGTCTCGGAGCAGGATTTCGCGCGGTTCACGAGCGCGTACGCCAGCGAGGTGTCCGGGAGCGAAGCCTCCCTACAGGCGCAGGCCCGCATGAAGTCGGGGGGGCTGGGCTTCACGCAGGTGGTGCTGATCCAGCGCAGGCCGCTCAACCCGTCGCACGTTTACACCTATCATGTGGAGGGGCTGGAGCGCGGCGGCGGGCTGTACGCGCTTGCGGTGGGCGACGCGTCCCTGCACCAGCTTGTGGATGCGTCGGAGGGCATCATCCTCGATTGCCAGGTGTCGTATGACGGCTCGCAGATTCTGTTCAGCTGGAAGCGTACGATGGACGCGCCGTTCGAGATCTGGCGCATCCGCGTGGACGGCACGGGGCTGACGAAAGTCCTCGCCGACGCGTCGAACAACATGAACGCGTGTTGGCTGCCGGACGGCGGCATTGCGTTCATGTCCGACCGCAAGCCCGCGTTCGCGTACTGCTGGACAAGCACCTCGCCCGTGCTGTACCGCGCCGACGGCGACGGGCGCAACATCGTCAAGCTCTCGGCGAATTACCTGACGGACTTCACGCCGTCGGTGATGGCGGACGGGCGCGTCCTGTTCAGCCGCTGGGAGTATGTGGACCGCCCCGCGATTCCGATCCAGTCGCTCTGGGCGATCAACCCGGACGGCACGTCGCTGGCGGGGGTGTTCGGCAACCGTGCCATCTCCCCCGCGACGTTCATGGAGGCGCGCGACCTCCCCGGCCAGCCCGGCCGCATCCTCTGCGTGATGACCAGCCACAACGGCCCGTGCCGCGGCGCCATCGGCCTACTCGACCTCACCAAGGGCGGCAACGCGCAGGACGCCATCCGCAACCTCACGCCCGACGTGCGCGTCAGGCCCGTCGGCGAAGGCGACGGCAACGACGTGGTCGGCCCCTACGAGAACCCCTTCCCGCTCGACGGCTCGCACTTCCTCGTCTCGCGCAAAGGCACGGTGCTGTTGCGCGACTACGACGGCGCCGCCGACGTCGCGCTCTGCGAGCCGAAGGGCGGCCTTGGCTTCTACTCGCCGCAGCCCATCCGCGCGCGCGCCCTGCCGCAGTCGCCGCGCCCCCACCGCGTCGATCCCGCCGCCGCGCCGTGGGCCGACATCGTGATGCACGACGTGCGCATCGGCCTCGGCGACGCGGTCAAGCCCGGCGAGGTCAAACGCCTCGCGGTCGTGCAAGAGATGGAGAAAGACATCCGCTCCGACGTGTCCCAGCGCCAGTTCGGCTTCCAGTTCCCCGTCGTCTCCTGCGGCGCGACCTACGCACCCAAGCGCGTCATCGGCTTCGCCACCGTCGAGGCCGACGGCTCCGCGCACTTCAAAGTCCCCGCCGGCATCCCCGTTTACTTCCTGCCCCTCGACGCGGAAGGCCGCGCCGTCCAGCGTATGCGGACGTTCACGCACTTCATGCCCGGCGAGCAGCAGAGCTGCATCGGCTGCCACGCCGACCGCAACTACGTCTCACCCACGCAGGTCACCCGCGAGGGCCGCTCCATCGCCGCCGCCCGCCCCGCGCAAGACCTCGCGCCGCCCGAGTGGGGCAGCAAGGACGGATTCAGCTTCGCGCGCGTCGTCCAGCCCGTGCTCGACAAGCACTGCGTGAAATGCCATTCGGGCAACCACAAGCTCGACCTCAGCCCCGACCGCACCGACTACTTCAACGTCGCCTACGAACACCTCGCCCGCCAAGGCACGCAGGCCGAGCACGGCAACGACGCGCACGGCGGCATGGCCCACTTCGGCAAGAACCCCTACACCTCATGGATACCCTCCTTCAACGGCTGTGAGTCCAACATCCTCCAGATTGAGCCCAAGAGCTGGGGCTCGCCCGTCAGCAAGCTCGCCGATGTCATCATCAGTGGCCACCCCAACAAGGACGGCAAGAACCGCGTCGCCCTCGCCGACGGCGAACGCCTCAAGATACTCATGTGGATTGACCTCGACGTGCCCTTCTACGGAACCTCCCAATCGCTCCAGCCCGAGCTGCGCGGCTGCCGCAAGATCGTCCCGCCCAACTTGGACGCGACCCTGAAAGAGGTCGCCGAGCGGCGCGGGTTCGACCTCCCCCGCACCTTCTACGTCCGCCTCGACAATCCCGAGCGCAACCCCTTCCTCGCCGTCCCCCTCGCCAACGGGCAGTTCGTGTCCAAGGACGACCCCGACTACAAACGCATCCTCGCCTGCTTCGACGGTGTGCAGGAAGCCCTCGACAAACGCATCGACGTGGACTACCGCCAGGTGATTTGGGAAGTGGCCAAGGAATAGTGCCGGGAGCGTAGCAAAAAAACTTCTAAATTCCCATTGACTTTGCACAGCAAAATTGGTATGGTATCAAATACAAATTGCGAGAAGTGTTTGTTTTCGCGGTTGAGGATTCGCTGAGGTCAGCGGAGGGCGCATTTTTTTCAGGGTCGGGCGTCGAAGGTCGGAACGCCCGGGAGGAGGATTCTTGAGGGGCTGTTTGGTTTGCGTGTGCGGATCGGGCGGCATAGGCGGGTTGCCTACACAACTGGGTTTGCCATGGGGCTCGGTTCTGCCTGGTACACGGTAACATGGTATGGTTCAAGTGAAGGATAGAAAATGGACATCTATGTGGGCAATCTTGCCTATTCAACGAATGATGAGTCCCTGAAAGAAGCGTTCTCGCCTTACGGCGAAGTGGCCTCGGCTCGCGTCGTTACGGACCGCATGACCGGTCGCTCGAAGGGCTTCGGCTTTGTCGAGATGCCGGACCGCACCCAGGCGCAGGCGGCGATTGACGCGCTGAACGGCAAGGACTTGGATGGGCGTGCATTGCGCGTGAACGAGTCGCAGCCGAAACCGCGCGAGGAGCGTCGCGGCGGCGGTGGTGGTGGCGGCGGCGGCTTCGGCGGCGGCCGTGGCGGGCGTGGCGGCGGCGGCGACCGCCGCGAGCGTCGCGAGACCCGTTGGTAATCAGCGCGTTCGTTTTACGAATCGATTGATTGTGACGAGCCGCCCCTGCCGGGGACGGCTCGTTTTCGTTTTCACGCAAGGAGCGTTATGTTTCATTTTCTCGCGCAGCAGCCGGCGGCCGCCACGGAAGAGGTCGCCAACCACATGGTGAAAGTCGTCCAGAAAGAGGTCAACAACGTCCAGAAAATGACGGAGACGATTATCGAGTGGTTCGTGAAGAACAGCGCGCAGTTTTTCCTCGACGTGCTGATCGCGTGCGTGATTGCCCTCGTCGGCGCGTACCTGATTCGCCTGCTGACCTTCTCGACGCGCAAGTTGCTCCAGAAAAGCCACCGGGTCAACGAGCTCATCGAGGTGTTCATCTGCAGCGTCGTGCAGAAGGTGGCCTGGGGCATCCTGCTGATGCTGATCCTGCAGCGGTTGGGCATCAACGTCGCGCCGCTCATCGCGGGCGTCGGCGTGATGGGGTTCATCATCGGCTTCGCCTGCCAGGAGTCGCTCGCGAACCTCGCGGCGGGCATGATGATCGCCCTCAACCAGCCCTTCAAGGTCGGCGACTTCGTCCTGGCCGGCGAGGTGCAGGGCTCCGTCACCGAGCTCAACATGATGGCCACCACCCTGCTCACGCCCGACTACAAGAAGATCACCGTCCCCAACAAGGTCATCTGGGGCAGCCCCATCACCAACTACTCCGCCATGGGCCGCCGCCGCGTCGAGATCACCGTCGGCATCGCCTACAGCGCCAGCATCGAGAAGGCCAAGCAGGTCGCCCTCGACACCCTCCGCGCCAACCCGCTGGTCCTCACCGACCCCGCCCCCATCGCCGAGGTCGTCTCCTTCGGCGACTCCTCCGTCAACTTCGTGCTGCGCCCCTGGTGCAAGCCCTCCGACTACTGGGCCGTGCACTTCGCGGTCACCCGCGCCATCAAAGAGGCCTTCGACAAGAACGGCATCGAGATCCCCTTCCCCAACCGCACCGTTCACCTGCTCCAAGGCACCGCGCCATCCCCCGTGCACGACGGCGACCGCACGCTCTGACGGGGAGGCGTCCACGCATAAACAAGCGGGTCATCCATCAACTGGGTTGGCTGGCTCCCTGACGGTGGTCTGCCTGACGGCATCCTCCTGCAAACTGCCCCGCGCGCCCCTGCCAGCAGGGCTCGACTTTTCCGGTTTCGGATTAACAGGATATTTTTTTTCACCACAAAGGGCGCAATGGATTGCACAATGGACACAATGCAATACCTTGAAACTAGTGCCCATTGTGCATCCTATTGTGCCCATTGCGGTTAAATTAAACGGAGGTTTATTTTAGACAGGGTTGTTTTCGCGCAGGGACGCAAAGGCGCAGAGATTTTTGCATGGTCAACTTCTGAAAAAAAACTCCGCGTCTCTGCGCCTCTGCGCGAGAAAAAACGGAGGTTTATTTTTGACAGGATGAACAGGATTTTACAGGATTGTTGTTTAATCTGTGAAATCTGTGTCATCTGCGGTTAAATGAAAACAGACGAATACTATCTCACACGGAGACGCAAGGATTTTCTGACAGGGTTACTCCTTATTCCCGCCTCCTTGCTGCTTCCCTGCTATCCTTTCTGTCCCTCTCATTGCGCTTGATTTCCACGGCGCACGCTGTATAATGGTATCCCACTGTGTGGATTCGGTTTCACAGGGGAAAACCAATTAAAGGAGGTTCGGGATGTGGCGTTTGTTTGGGGTGTTTCTGGCGGTGCCGCTGGCGGTCGCGTCGGCGGCGGAGGTGAGGCTGTCGGCGGATGAGTGGATAGGCGATCCGCTGGTGTGGAGGGTGCGCGCGGAGGGGGTTCATGTGGCGCACACGAACGGGGATTCGGTGCTGACGTATGAGGCGGGGGCGTTGTCGGATGAGGTGTGCGTGAGGGCGTCGCTGACGGTTCACGCGGGCGGGCGGCGCGAGTGGGACTTGGCGGGGGTCGCGATCGTGGATGACGCGCGTAACTTCTGGCATCTGGCGATCGGGCGGGGTCCGCCGTCGCAGGGCTATAAGCCGTTCATGGAGCTGTGCGAGATGCGCGGGGGGGAGTGGCTGGCGCAGCGTAACCTCACGTTTGAGCATGGGGGCGGCAAGGGGCAGGGCTGGGAGTTCGGCAAGCCGTACACGCTGGAGCTCCGCATGGACAAGGGCGGGGTGTCGGGCAAGGTCACGGATGCGGGCGGTGAGGTGATGTTCAGCCAGCGGTATGCGTTCTCCGCGCCGGCGGTGACGCGCGGGCGGGCGGCGTTGCGGGTGCGTAACGCGTCGTGCGATTTCGCGGCGGTGGATGTCGCGTCGGGCGCGGCGCTGGCGGAGAAGGCGGCGGTGTTCCCGCCGTATGCGGGGATGGATCGTGCGGTGTCGGGTGTGAGGTCGGGGGCGACGGGCTTCTTCCGCGTGGAGCGGGGGGCTGACGGGCGTTGGTGGGCGATCGACCCGCTCGGGCGCGGGGTGGTGCTGCTGGGCGTTGACCATGTGACGTTCGGGGGGCATTGGTGCGAGAAGCTGGGCTACGCGCCGCACGGTCGCAAGAATGAGAAGAGGTACGCGGACAAGGGCGAGTGGGAGGCGGAGGCGCTCGGGCGGCTGAAGGCGTGGGGCTTCAATATGCTGGGCGCGGGGTGCGCCCCGTCGCTGAACCACAGGGGGCTGGTGCATACGGAGTTTCTGAGCATGGGCAACCACCTCGCGGGGCTGGGCGACGAGTATGACATCACGCCCGATGAGCACCGCCCCTGCTCGGCGTTCCCCAACGTGTTCCACCCGGACTTCGAGGCGTTCTGCAATTACCGCGCGCGCCAGAGCTGCGCGCCGAACAAGGGCGACCCGTGGCTGCTGGGGTACTTCATCGACAACGAGCTGGCGTGGTGGGGGAACGGGTCGTGGGACGCGCAGGACACGGGGCTCTTCGACGCGGTCATGAAGAAGGGCGCGGCGCACACCGCGAAGCTCGCCTTGCGCGACGCGCTGAAGGAGCAGGTGGGCGGCGACCTCGCGCGGTTCAACGGCGTGTGGGGGACGGCGCTCAAAGGCTTCGACGACATCCTCGCGCTCACCGCGCTGCCGCACGACACCGCGACGCGGCGGGCGCTGAAACTGGAGTTCCTGCGGCTCGCCGCCGACCGCTATTTCGCCGTCACGACCCGCGCCATCCGCGCCGCCGACCCGAACCACCTCGTGCTGGGCGCGCGCTTCGCGGGGACGGGCGGGGCGCACCCGGAGGTGTGGAAAATCAGCGGCAAGTATTGCGACATCGTGACCTTCAACTGCTACCCCATGGCGGACTTGAACGAGGGGCGTGTGTACACCGACTTCGGGCGCAAGGGCGAGCTGGTCTCGACGCATTTCGCGACGTATTACGACTATGTGAAACGCCCCATGCTCGTCACCGAATGGTCGTTCCCCGCGCTCGACGCGGGCTTGCCGAGCGTGCACGGCGCGGGGCAGCGGTTCTTCACGCAGGCGGAGCGCACCGACGCCACGCGCCTCTTCGCGCGCTCGATGCTGAGCCTCCCGTTCCTGCTCGGCTACGACTACTTCATGTGGGTGGACGAGCCAGCCCTGGGCATCAGCACACCCTTCCCCGAGGACTCCAACTACGGGCTCATCAACGAGGACGGCAAGCCCTACGAACTGCTGACCGCAATGTTCACCGACCTTCACCGCGAAGCCCCCGCATGGCGGCTCAAGCCCGAGCCGGAAGCCGCGAGCAAAACCCCCGCCGCGCCCCTGACCGCGCTGGAGGTGGCGAAGAGAGGCGCGGTGAAAAATGCCCCTCCCGCGCTCTTCGTGCAGGGCGGGGTTGACAACGGCGTCATCAAGCTGAACGGGAAAGTCGCGCCCGGCAGGATGGTTCAGGAAGTGACGGCGGGCGGCAAAACGTTCGGCGCGTACAACGCGATGCTGCACGTCTCCGTCAACGGGCAGAGCCGCTGGATCGACGCGAACCACGTGATCGCCGTGGACGGGGAGGTCGAGCGCAACGGCATTGCGGTCATCGACCTCACCTCTTCCGCGAGCGACGGCGACACCACGTTTGAAATCACGCACCGCCTCCACCTCCCCCCCGGTGCGCCGTGGTTCGTGAGCGAGTTCGTCTCCGCGAAAAACACCGGCACGAAACCGCTCCACGTCAAAGGGATTTACTTCCGCCTCTACAGCCCGTTCAGCGACACCCCCGAGGCGTTCCCCCCGAACCTGTGGGGCGTGCCGGCGGCAGGGTGCTGGATGGACAAGGCGGACGGGCGTTTCTTCGGCGCCGCAGCCGGGCGCCAGTCCGGCATCCGCGTCGATTTCTGGACGGACGGGACGCACCGCTCGCAACACCCCGACGCGCGCCTCGAGGTCGATGTGCAGATCGCCCCCGGCGACACCTACCGCCCCGACGCGCCCGTCCACGTCATCTGCGCCACCGGCACCGGCGACACCGCCACATGGACGGAGCTGCTGAAATCACTGGCTGCGTTCTTTTGACAGGATTAACAGGATTGCTTGAAAAACCAGAAACTAGAAACTAAAAACTGTAAACTAAAAACTTCTCTATGAGCTGGCGCGGAAAAATCATGGGTGGGTATCTGGGGTCGCTGCTGGGACCGTGGGGAACGGTCGCGGGCGCGGCGGTCGGGCATTTCGCGGTTGACCGCAAAGCCCCAGCCGTCCAGCGCAAACAGGTCATGCGCCTGCTGGCGGTCGCGGCGGGGGCGCTCCACGATCTCGCGTGCTGCGACGGGAATTACACCCACGCGAAGGCGAACGTGATACGGGCAGTCCTGAAAGACCTGAACGCGACGCTCGGCAACCCGCTGAAAGAGGCGGACGTGTCGTTCCTGATGGATGGCGCGACGCGCGTCGATCACGGGGTCATGCGGCTCGCGGAGATGGTGCGCGGTCATCAGCAGCTGGGGTGCGCGGCATTGTCGTGGTTCTGGCAGATCGCCGTGTGCGGCGGCGAGCCGTCCGCCCGCGAGGAGGATGTGATCGACCTGTTCACCGTTCACGCCGGGATACCGCCGCAGGACGCGCAGTTCGTCGCCAGCCACTTCGTGCGGAGACCTGCCGGGGTTGGTGGGGGCGCGAACAACCGCCATGCCGCGTGTGACACCCTCGGTGTTCCCTACACGGCGACGCTCGAGGAGGTCAAACGCGCCTACCGCGCACTGAGCCAGAAATACCACCCCGACAAACACGCCGACCTCGACCCCGACATCCGCGCCCTGACGGCGGAGAAGTTCGCCCAAGTCAAACGTGCCTACGACATCCTCTGCGATGAGTAAGCGGGGAGGGCTGGCGTATTCTTGTCCGTTGAAGAAACACCTTGACGCTAGAATCCAGAATACCTATACTGCACGATGTTTCTTTTTGAAGAAACAGCATCGTTGCGGATGAAAACAGAACCATGAATTTGAATCGTTTTAAGATTGCGAAGGCGAGCGAGATTGAGCGGTTGCGTGGGCAACCGATGCCGTTACCGTTGGATACGCCGCGCACACGTTTCCTTGCGCCTCGTTCGGTGGGGGGACGTGTGCGCGTGATTGCGGAGTACAAGCGTGCGTCGCCGTCGCGCGGCGTCATCAGCGAGCAATACACACCAGAGGTGATTGCGGATATCTACACGCGCGGTGGGGCATCCGCCATCTCGGTGCTCACGGAGGAGACTTATTTCAACGGGCATCTCGATTTCCTGCGGCGCGTGGCGGCACGGACGGCGTTGCCGCTGTTGCGGAAGGATTTCATTTTCGACGAGGCGCAAATCCGCGCGACCGCCGCGACACCCGCGAGTGCGCTGCTGCTGATTGTGGCGCTCACGCCGGACGTGGCGCACTTGCGCGGCCTGCGTGTGCTGGCGGAGTCGTTCGGCATGACGGCGGTGGTCGAGGTGTTCGATGAACGTGAACTGGATATTGCGCGCGCTGCTGGGTCGAGCGTGATACAGGTGAACAACCGTAACTTGGAGACGCTGGCGGTGGATGCGTCGGTCACGCGACGGCTGGTGTCGCGGCGGCTGGTGGGCGAGCGCTGGATCGCGGCGAGCGGTTACGAGTCGCGTGCGCAGCTTGACGCGCTTGACGGGTACGATGCCGCGCTCGTGGGTACGGCGCTGATGGCGAGCGCCGACCCAGAGGCGACGTTGAGGGCGTTGACGCGATGACCAACGGGTTACTGATAAAAGTCTGCGGCATCACACGCCAAGGCGACGCGGAGGCGTGTGAGGCGTCGGGCGTGGATTTCTGCGGGTTCGTGTTTCACCCGCCGAGTCCGCGCAACGTGTCGGCGGCGGATGTGGCGCGTATCCGCACGGGAGAGATGCGGCGCGTGGGTGTGTTCACGACGCACGACACGGATGACATCCTCCGCACGATGGACGTGGCGCGGCTGGACTACGCGCAGCTTCACTCGGATCAGGGCGAGGCGTGTGCGGAGGCGATCGGTGCGGGGCGTGTCATCCGCGTGTGCTTCGCGTTGCCGGAGTCGCCGCGCTGCGCGACGTTCCTGCTCTTCGACAAGCCGTTCGACTGGCACGATC